>JAILNT010000061.1 GCA_024691265.1 Treponema sp.
GCCTCTAAAAGATTTATATAAAGATGAAGTTCGTTCTATAGGAAAGAAAATAGGTTTAAGTGATGAACTTGTTATGCGTCACCCTTTCCCAGGACCTGGGCTTAGTATAAATGTCCTTTGTACAGATGGTAAACTTTCAGATGATGATAAAGAGGAGCTTATAAAGGCTCAAAAAGAGCTTGATAATGTTCCTATTAACCAATTTTGTGAGCATTGTACAGCTTCCATGAAGAGAAGTGTTCTTCCTGTAAAGTCTGTTGGTGTTCAGGGCGATTTTAGAACCTATCGTTATCCTGCTGTTCTTACTTTTGAAGATGAAGGAAATGGTTTTTATCATCTCCCTCAAGTTCGTGATAAGGTTGAAAGTGCTTCTAGTGCTATTACGAATAGTGCAAAATATCTTAATAGAACTGTAATAAAGCTTTATCAGAATCCTTCATTGAAAGATTCTGATTTAAAACTTCAGTCTGGTTATTGTGATAAGAGAAGACTCGACCAGCTCCGTGAAGTTGATAATATTGTTTTAACAGAACTCCATAAGCGTGGTTTGTATAATGATATTTTTCAGCATCTTACAATAGATTTGCCTTATGCAAGTTCTGCTGAAAGGGCAAGTTTTGTACTTCGTCCTGTATGCAGTGAAGATGTTATGACAGCTCGTTTTGCATGGCTTCCTATGGAGGTTATGGATTCTATTGTTAAGCAGATTGCTTCTTTACCATTTGTTGATGCAGTTTATTTTGATGCAACCAATAAACCACCTGCAACTTTTGGTTGGGAATAATATTTTGCTTGAATAACTTAATAAGGTATGCTTCTTTTTGGAGTATACCTTATTTTTTTTATGCTTTAGCTTTTGAAAATTAATATTTATGCATAAAAGAATGTATTACAAAATATTTATACAATTATAAAAATTTATTCATATTGCAATGATTTTAATAAAAATGTATAATTAAAAATATAAAGTTACTTTTTACGTATAAATATGCAAAATGTTTGCTTATATTTTGCATATATGGAGGTCTCGTATGTCAGATAATCCAGTTGAAAATTTGTTTTTAAATCGTTTGTCAGATCTTGCTAAAGTTAATGACCCTATCGATCCTCAGCTGTATATAAAACATGATGTAAAGAGAGGTCTCCGCAATGCTAATGGGACAGGTGTTTTAGTAGGTTTAACTCGGATAGGTGATGTTGTTGGCTATGAAATGCAGGATGGTCAAAAAATAGCTGTTCCTGGTCGTCTTATATACCGTGGATATAATGTTGAAAATCTTATTAGAGATGCAGAAAGAGAGCATCAATTTGGTTTTGAACAGTGTGTATATCTTCTTCTTTTTGGTGAATTGCCTACAAAAGAGGAACTTACAGAATTTACTGTATTTTTAGGTTCAAAACGTGCTTTGCCTCCTAATTTTACAGAAGACATGATTATGAAAGCTCCTTCAAATGATATTATGAATAAACTTGCTAGAGGGGTTCTTGCAAGTTATTCTTATGATCCAGATCCAGAAGGTAGAGATATTGCAAATATTTTGCGGCAGTGTATAGAGCTTATAAGTAGATTTAGTACACTTGCAGCTTATGCTTATCAAGCAAAAAGAAGATTTTATGATGAACAGAGTATGTATATACATAATCCTGTTCCTGAACTTAGTACTGCTGAAAACTTTTTGCGTCTTATAAGAAGTGATAAACAGTATACAAGACTCGAAGCTGAACTTCTTGACCTTGCACTAATTCTTCATGCTGAGCATGGCGGTGGTAATAATTCTTCTTTGACTGTTCATGTTGTTTCTTCTGCTGATACTGATACATATTCTGCTATAGCAGCTGGTGTTGGCTCGTTGAAAGGTCGCCGGCATGGTGGTGCAAATATCAGAGTTCAGGAAATGTTTGAAGAAATCAAGGCAAATATAAAAGACTGGTCTGATGAAAAAGAAATTGCTGCATATCTTAGAAAGATTGTTAATAAAGAGGCTTTTGACCGAACAGGTCTTATATATGGACTTGGACATGCAGTTTATACTATAAGTGATCCTCGCTGTATTCTCCTTCGTAACAAGGCAGAAGAACTTGCTAAAGAAAAAGGAATGGAGGAAGAATTTAATCTTCATAAGATTATAGAAAAATTAGGACCACAGATTTTATATGAAAAACTCGGTGATAAAAAGAAAATTTGTGCAAATGTTGATTTTTATTCTGGTTTTGTATATAAAATGCTCAATATACCTCCAGAATTATTTACTCCAATTTTTGCTATCGCTCGTATTGCTGGCTGGAGTGCACATAGAATTGAGGAAATTGTTGCTGGCGGTAGAATCTACCGTCCTGCATATAAAAATGTATCTCCTGAACGTGAATATATTTATATGAAAGATAGAAAATAAATTACTATAAAGGTGAAAAGTGTATATGCGGCATGTTA
>JAILNT010000063.1 GCA_024691265.1 Treponema sp.
ACTTTATTATACAAAGTTTTGTAAAAGCTGTACGAATAGATAAATCTTTTTGTAGACTTCTACTCCTAATTCTTTTACAGGGTGTTCTGCATAATGGTCTATTTCTTTCCAGTTAATAATCATATCACTGTTTGTTTTTTCGTGGTCTTCAAGCAGAGCCTTTGTATTTTTTGCAATGGTAACAAGGTCTCCCTTTGCCCGCTTCAAAAGTTCTTTAGCAATGTCATTTGCATCACGAACCTTTGTCCTTATTATATTAGCAGCTTCTCTATCATGAGAAATTCTTGGCATAAGGCTTTTTATTTTTGAACCTATCTCTCCATCATCTCCCAATCTAGCATCAAAGGCTGTTATTTTATCTGATATATCCAATAATGAATGATAAGCATTTGACATAGGTGATGATAAATCTGCTGTTGTCCATTTTCCACGTATAAGAACTAAATCACAATATTCACGAATGTCTTTCTTTACGTAATCAAGTAAAAAAGCTTTCAGATAGCCAAGTGGTGCATGGAATGTATATGAGCCGAGGGCTTTTTTCTCAAGATTTGTACTTACACGATCTGTGTAATTTTTTAATCTGGAAGCAATACCTGTGTCAAAAATCTGTTTTACAAGACTATCGATTTTGTTGTTTCTCTGTTCAGCTTGCAAGCCTTTTAATACTGCATTTGATTGTGTCTTTAGTTTATCAAGATAAGCATCAATAATGCGTTCATGGATTTCGTCAACGTTAACAATAAGTGTTGGATCTTTGTTTATGAGCTGTAGCATCATGTCTAAAACTTTTGAGTCTTTCAACTGTTTAATTTTAGACATGATTTTTTTCCAGTTACTTAAAGAAATTGGCTCAACACCTTTCATTGATTTGAATAACTGAAACAGTTCAGACCAGTCCGCTTCAAATGGAAGTGCCCATGCTACTGTTATGAAATCTTTTATATCATCACTTATATATTCAGCTTGAATTGTTTCAAATTTCGGCTGTATGTTAAAATCTCTTTCTTTTAGTCCTGAAGAGAACTTTTTGAGTAAGAAATAAAAGTCATACATACAAAATGATTTGAATGCAACTAATTGTGAATATAAAGCATCTATGTGTAATATTTTATCTGCATCAAATTCACCTGTAAATGTTGCTGTATCTTGTTGAATTTTATCAGATAATTCTTTGAACGATAATGTTTTTGATAATTCTTTTATAGAATCTGGCTGCAATTCTTCAACGATATCTTTTTGAGTATCATTAAGAGAATAATCTACAACATGATTCTTAAAGTAGTTAGGATTGTTCGAAGAATTCTGAAACATCAATTGCACTGGAGAAATCAATTTATAGATATCATAAAAAGTTTTTCCTAAAGCTGGTAATGCTTCGTTTTGACTATACTTATAAAACTTGTATCGAGATTTTGATAAATCCTTTGATATATTCTTTAAAAGACGTCTTTTTTCTGCTTCCGGGTCATTCTTGCCAAAAAGGGAACGAAGCAATTTTGAAAATATACTCTCACCTGTAGAATTTGTCTTTTTCATACATTATTATTTTGAGATAAAACAAAATTACTGTCAAGCTAAATAATACTTATATAACGGAAATATCCTTATTTTGGCTATTTCCTTGAGAAAAATTTCTTCAGGTAAGAGTGAAAATTAGTACAAAATAGAATATTGTATCATGAGAAATTTTAAGGTTTCTTTGTTTTTTACACCAAATAGCTTGAATAAATCTTGCATATCTTTCTTCACTGCAGATTCGCTTATTATGAGTTTTTCAGCTATTTCTTTATAGGTCATATCTGTTGTGTTTATATATTTCACGCATGCAATTTGTCTATCTGTAAGACCTAATTCTTTGAGGTTAAGTTTTCCACCTTTTTCTGGTAATTTTAACTTGCATTGGTTTGAAGTAACAGAAACTTGTGATACAAGAAAATGTAACTGGTCATAAAGTATGTCATAAAGACAAACATAGGTTGCAAGTGTGAGTATAGATATACCTATTGCAAATATAAATCTTTCTATCCCAAATGGAATTACTGTAAATAATACTAAAAACCAAATAAGCATTAATGAAAATACTTTCTTTTTGAAATTATTCCTTAAGTAACCCCAGCAAAAAAGCAATAGCATTAAAAATGAATAAAGCATTGTTCCTACAGTTTCAAAACCTGTCATTACATTATAACAAGCTTGTATAAATATGGTAGAAAATACGACTTTTTTTGACTTTGGAAAGAAAAATACAAAAAGCGAGATTAAAGATGTTGATAGGTTAATTATAGGAGTTATTATTTGTGTATATGGAATTATAGATGGAGTAAAATCTGCTCCAAATACTATATTTAATATACCTCCTATACCAGATGCAATAAAAGAACTGATGGCAACTATTCGTATATGGTTGTCATGATGAATTGTGTGTGTGTTAGTCATAGGAAGTCCAAATTATAAGGAAAATTTATAAAAATCTCAATATCCAACGGATAATATCCTGAACTTTGGATATTTTTTTACGAACTTTGGATAATTCAATAGTTTCAATAGTATTTTTTATTGAATTAATGTGAAAATAAGTGCATTATATTAGACGTTGATACTAAACGTAAGTCAATGGTAAATAAAGTGTGTGTGTTAAATGTTTATTAATTGACTGATATGATGTTTGCCTCAGGGAGAGAGTTTTCATCACGGTTTCAGACCGTGAAAAAGGGCACTTGGAAATCAAATCCAAGTGCCCTTTTTTATTTATTGCGATATTTTTGTGTTTATGCTGTTACTGTAACTATATTTTGTATAAGTTTAAGTACATGTGTAGGACAACCTTCTACACAGATTCCACAACTTACACATTTGCTATAATCTACCTTTGGGATACCGTCTGTAACAACTATAGCGTGCTCAGGACAAGAGCGTTCACACTTTTTACACTTTATACAGCCTACTTTACAATTCTTCATTACAGAAGCATTATTTGTAGTTCTGTTAGAACAGAGAGCAACCGCTCCCTTTAGATTTTGTGCTGTTAGTGAATATAAGTGATTTGGACATGCGTCTACACATTGACCGCAGCCAACACATTTACTGTAATCGACTTCTGGAATACCGTTTTCACCCATATGAAGAGCATCGAATTTACAAACATTTACACAGTCACCAAGCCCTATACAGCCAAATGTACACATCTTTGTACTTCCAACTGAAAGCTTTGCTGCCTGGCATGATTGTATGCCTGTATAATTGCCTCTCTGTACAGCGTGAAGTTTACTTCCCTGACAAGCAAGTAATGTAACTTTCTTTTCTGCTGTTACAGAAACTCCCATAATGTTACCAACTTTTTCTGCAACAGAAGCTCCTCCTGCTTTACAGCCGTTGCAAGGAGCTTTTCCAGCTGCTACAGCTGCTGCAAATCCATCACAACCAGGAAATCCACAGCCACCACAGTTTGCACCAGGCAAGACCTCTCTTACCTGTGTTACTTTTGGGTCGACTTCAACTGCAAATATTTTCTTAAAGAATCCTAGTAAAAATCCCAAGAGAAATGCTAATAAAAAAGAAACAATAATAGTAGTAATAATAATAGTCATATCTGCCTCCCCTTAGCTGAACAGACCCTTGAATCCCATAAATGCCATTGCGAGTAAGCTTGCTGCAACGAACAATATTGGAGTTCCTTTTAAGAATGTAGGAATATTTGCGATTTTAATTCTCTTTCTGATTCCTGACATTACAACAAGTGAAAGTAAGAATCCCATTGCAGCACCAAAAGCATATACTAAAGATTCTGCATAATTGTAATTTTTGCTGATACAGTTTAGGGAAACAGCAAGAACTGCACAGTTTGTTGTAATCAATGTAAGGTAAACACCCATTGCACTATAAAGAGCTGGTGCAGACTTTTTCAAATAGAATTCTACAAGCTGAACAAGAGCTGCAATAACAAGAATGAACATTAATGTCTGTAAGAATTCTATATGCAAAGGTACCATTACAAACTTGTATAGAGGATATGTAACAGCTGCTGCAAGAATAATTACAAATGATGTTGCAATACCCATTCCAGCAGCTTTGTCTGTATCATTTGTCATACCTATGAAAGGGCAGAGTGCCAAATATTGAGTAAGAATTACATTGTCTACAAGCATTGCCTGTATGAATATACTTAGAAGACTGCTCATTTTGCCTCTCCTTTCTTAGAAGATAATAATTTCTTTAATCCGATGCTGAGAGAAATTAATACACCGAATACAAGGAAGCCGCCTGGAGCTTTAGAGAAAAAGCCAATAGCGTAATCCTCTGGGAATAATCTAAAGCCAAAGAATGTTCCGTAGCCTAAAAGCTCTCTGAAAATTGAAATTGCACAGAGAACCCATGTATAGCCAAGACCCATTCCTAAAGCATCAAGAATTGCATTTACTGGTGATGATTTTGATGCAAATGCTTCAACACGTCCCATGATAATACAGTTAACTACAATAAGAGGCAAAAATACACCAAGTGCATCTGAAAGAGCTGGTATATAAGCCTGTAGCAAAAGCTGTACTATTGTAGTAAATGCTGCGATAACAATAATAAATATAGGTAATCTGATTTCATCAGGAATCAGCTTTCTGAAAATGCTTATGATAAGTTCGCTCATAAGAAGAACGAATGTCATACCGAGTCCCATACCTAAGCCGTTAAAAACACTTGTTGTTACTGCTAAAGATGAACACAAACCGATGTTAAGCACCAGCAATGGATTTTCTTTAAGCAGACCGTTTGAAAAAATGGCAAGTCTGTTAGTCATAATCTAAATACTCCTTGAGCACTTACATGCGTTTGTTCAAGATATAAGAAGAAGCATTTTCCGGAGCCTTTTCTCCTCCATTTGCTTCTACCATGTTTCCAGAAACATAAGCACCAACTTTTATAATATCAGCTATACAATCTGCTGTAGTTGAAGCTCCTGAAAGTGTGTCGTAATCTCCCTTGTTGAGGTTCTGATCAGCACTCTTTCCTGTGAACTGGCTGTAGAAAGCTTCTTTTATAGCTTCCTGTCCAAGATTTGGAGTATCATTCAAAGATGTTATTCTTGTTCCAAGAATTTTTCTGTCCATTGAAACAGCTGTTACAACTTTTCCTTTTCCACCAAAAGAAGGTCCTTCTATTTCTGTTGCAGCAGCAATTACAGCACCTTCTGCATTCTTTATAATAACTTTTCTCTGTACTGTAAGTTTTTCGTTAAGAGTTTCTCCAATTCCGTCTGAAACTTCTTCTGTTGTTATTTTTCCATAACTTGCTTCATCGAAAATATCATTTATGGCATTTTCAAATGTAAATACAGAAGCTGCCTTTTCTACTTTAGGAGCACCATTTCCACCTGCACCACCGTAATTCTTTGCAAGATATTCTCCTGCTACATAAGAACCGTATTCAAGTATTTTACCTACACCACGAGATGTAATTGTTGCACCTGTTACAGCTTCAAAGTTTGTGCCAGCAACAAAACCATCGTTTGCATTTTTACCTGCAAATTGTTCGTAGAAAGTCTGACCGGTAGAGATTTTATATGAAGGATCACTTGCATTTAGACCGAATCCCTTTGTGTCAGAATGTTCTATAAACTGTATTCCTGTAATAGTTCTGTTTTTATCAATACCCATAAGTATTGTTGCCTTGTCGTAAGTAGGTCCTGTAACCTGTGCTACAGCTCCTACAACTTCTCCGTTCTTTTTTGCGAGAACAAGGCGGTCAATTGAGATTGTAGAAGAAGGGTCAACTTCATAATCTGTTACAGTTTCGAAGCTGTCTGCATCAGAATATACAATCTTAAGTCCACCGTTTACTTTTTCTTCCTGTCTAGCTTTTATAACAGGAGCTGTGAAATTATTTACAACAGCAAGCAGTAAACAAGAAGCAACTGCATAAGCTGCAAGTATGATTCCTAATCTAAGCATCTGTTTCATTTGTTTGCTCCATTTGCAGACTTCTTTGTGTAGCCATATTTTCTGTCTGTAAGTCCGTTAAGAAATGCTGAAATTGTGTTCATAATAAGAATACTGAACATAACTCCTTCAGGATATCCGCCAAAGTTTCTTATAAGGAATGTTAAAAGACCACAACCAGCACCAAATACTATTCTTCCTTTTTTTGTTACTGGAGCTGTAGCATAGTCTGTTACCATGAATACTGCACCAAGAACAAAGCCACCTGAAATCAATGAGAGAATAACAGAACCTGCAACGTCATTTCCCTTTACGAGTGCTGTAATTGCAGTTGCTAATGCCATTGTAACTGTCATTGCAACAGGTGCTCTCCAGTCTATTACTTTTGTTACAAGAAGATAAACAAAAGCAAGAAGAATAAGAAGTATGCTTGATTCTCCAATACAGCCTGCTCTGTTTCCTAAGAAATACTGAAGATATGTTGAAGCATCTCCTGTAAAGCCATCTTTCATTTGTGAAAGAATTGTTGCAGAACTTATAGTGTCTATATGAGGTGTAAGCCATGTTGCACCAAGGGCTGCAGGAAAACTTACAAACAGAAATGCTCTTCCGGCAAGGGCTGGATTAAATACATTTGCTCCAAGACCTCCAAAAAATCCTTTTGCTACAACAACAGCAAATAATGAACCTAGTAAAACCATAAATATAGGAGTTGTAGGTGGAAGTACTAGTGCAAATATAAGTCCTGTTACAACAGCAGAGCAGTCCTTTATAGTAATCTTTTGCTTTGTTAATTTCTGAAATAAAGCTTCAAAGCCTACAGAAGCTATTACAGAAAGAAGAATTACGCAAAGAGCTTTAAGTCCGTAAAGATATACGCCATAAGCACACAAAGGAAGTAGTGCTATTATTACATTTCTCATCAGGTCTTGTGTATTTTGACCATAAGAAATGTGAGGCGATGAAGTAATTCGAATTATATTATTCTGATTAGCCATTAGTTTTTCTCCTTCTGCATTTGTGCTTTTAACTGTGCCTTTCCCACTCTGAATTTTTGTACAAGAGGAGAATGTGCTGGACAGATAAATGCACAACAGCCACATTCCATACAGTCTTTAAGACCATAACTTTCTGCGGCTTTTAGATTTCCTTCTTTAAGACTTCTGGAAATCATAACTGGAGTGAGATTTAAAGGACAAACTTCAATACATTTTCCACAGCCAATACAAGGAGATTCTTCTTCAAGATTTGTTTCCTTTGCTGTAAGGAATGTAATTCCTGATGTTCCTTTTTCTATTGGGAAAACTGTATCTGCAACAGCTCTTCCCATCATAGGTCCACCGCTTAATATTTTACAGGTGTTTTCTTCATCTATTTCTATAACAGATGGAATTAAATCTTTAAGAATTGTTCCTACAGGAACTTTTATATTCTTTGGAGTTTTACAAGCTCCACCTGAAATTGTAAGAGGACGTTCAATTAAAGGCATTCCTTTTCTGAATGCATCTGATATTGCACAAGCTGTGTTTACATTGATAACCATGCAGCCTACGTTTGAAGGAATTCCTCCAGAAGGAACTTCTCTGCCTGTTGCAGCTTTTATTAAGACTTTTTCACCACCCTGAGGATACTTTGTATCTGTCAGGCAAATTGAAATTTTATCTTTACATGGAGATTTTGATATTGCTTCCTGAAGTTTTGGAATCAAATATTCTTTATTGTCTGTAATTACTATAAGTCCTTTAGACTGTGTATGATGTATAGCTATAGAAAGACCATCTATAACCCTTTCAGGACTCTCTCCTAATGTTCTTTCATCGATTGTTATATATGGTTCACATTCTGATGCATTTAAAAGAACATAGTCGAGCTTCTCTGTTTTGTGGAATTTTACATGCGTAGGAAATGAAGCTCCTCCCATACCTGTAATACCAGCTTCTCTGATTCTCTGTTCAATTTCTTCGTGTGTACAAGTAAAAGGATCTAATATCTGCATATATGCAGTCTTTTCTTCTGCTGTACCAATTGCATCGTCTCCCTGAATTACAATACAAGGAGCTTCCATATTACCTGACACTGGACGATTTTCAATTTTCTTAATCGTTCCAGCTATTGATGCATGAACAGGGGCGTTAATTATACCTGCAGATATATCTGAATCTGCTATTTTCTGACCTTTGGCGACTATATCGCCAACCTTTACTAATGGTACATTCTTGATACCGCCTATTGTAAACGGAATAACTACCATTTTGGTTGAAGGAAGAACTGTCTGTATTTGAAGTTCGTTTGATAGCTCTTTCTTTTCCTGAGGGAACACACCCCCTATAAAAGTGCGCGTTTTCATGCTAGCATTCTACTACTTAGTATCGCTTAGGGTCAAATTCTCTACTGTATTTTTCAACGTTTTTTTTCAAAAAAAACTGTTATTTTTATATTTTTATTGCATTTTTCTGTTTTTTCGATAAAAAACCGTCATTTTTCGTCATAAAATTTCTTTATATGAATGATTTTGAATGTTTTTGAATGCTTTTATGTACGTATTTTTCATATTTTTTAGTTGCTAGTTTGTATTTGTATATATGTATCATATTATAGAAGATTTATTCTGATGATGAAAATAGTCTGTAACCTTTCAGTTGCTCTGTTTTATTTATTTTGGTAACATGTTTTGTTTCTATGAAAAAAACCGATACTAAATAAATACGGAGGTTTTGTATTTATGCAAAAAACGCTTTTATCAGCTTTGGCATTGTTTGTCATGGCTTCAAGCCTGTTTGCTTATAATCCACCAACTGGAGGTGAAGAATTATATCGTCTTTCAGAACCAGAATTGCTTGTTGGTGGTAGATCTGCAGCTGGAGGAAGTCTTTTTTATGTAACACCAGCTTCTATTGTTAATAATCCTGCTTTAACAGCATTAGAACAGCGTACAATGCTTGATGTTGGATACACAGCATTAATCGATAGTGATGATGATAGTGGTGATTCTTATGGAAATGCATTTCAACTTGGATTAACAGTTCCTTCTAAGTGGGGAGTTTTAACAGGTCTTGTTGAAGGTGTAATGTCTCCTTTTTATGATATGCATTTAGGTCATAGCTTTGATTTCAGAGCTGGTTTTGCAAAAGATGTAACAGATGTTCTTAGTGTTGGTACTAGTGCAGATGTTGGTATATTCTATGGAGATGGTACCGATTGGACTGCTGGTATTGATGTTGGTGCTTTATGGTCTTGTGGTCAGGTTGGATTTGTAAAAGATTTTAGAATTGGAGCTTCTCTCCTTAACCTCGGAAAACCATTTACAAATGCAGAACTTGTAGCAATGGACGGTGAAAGTGAAGCTGAATCTTTCCCAGGACTTGCAACCCTAAAGGCTGGTGTTGCTGGTGTATTACTTAGCAAGGGAAAAACAAAACTTGGCTTTTCTTCTGATTTAAGTTTCCCAACTTTCCAAAATGTTGTATTTGATGCAGGAATGCAGATTAGTTACAATGATATAATTCGTTTGAGTACAAGTTGGGAAGCTAACCTTAGGGAAATCTTAGAAGATAACAAGATTAACCTTCCAGCTGTTGGCTTATCATTCAAATTTGTTTTAAATTCTTCAAAGCTTGCTCAGGGAAATGCTGATTGGGGACAGAGTGAAATGCTTGTTTCTTCAGCCTGGCAGCAGCTTTATGGAAATGTTCAAGCAGTTTCTGGTAGTGCTTTATTAAAGCTTGGAATGTCTGATACGACACCACCTGAAATTACATTGTGGAATGAGTAATATTTAGATACGGATTGTTTATGAAGAATAATTTTTTACTTGCAAAAAAAATTACAGCGGCTGCAATAGTAGCTTTGGCTTCCGCATCATTGTTCGCAGAACATGCTCCGGTTTATATTTCACCGAATAATGATGGTATTCAGGATATTCTTGAAGTGCCTATCCTTGTTAAGGAAAAGCGTTATGTTATGGAATGGAGTTTCTTTATCTATGATAAAGATAAAGTACCTGTTCGTGTTATTTCGAACAAAGAAAAACGTCCAGACCGCTTAACATTTCGTAGCTTTTGGTCATCACTTTTTAAAACTAAAAAGGGAGTAGATATTCCAAAATCTGTTAGTTGGAATGGAACTTTAGATGATGGTTCAATTGCTCCTGATGGTTTTTATTATTATGCATTTGAAGCTACTGATGATAATGGTAATAGCAGTAAGACATCTTTGTTGGAAGTAGTTGTTGATAATACACCTCCTGAAGTTAAGTTAGAAGAGCTTCCAGATGACCAAAAAATCTTTGGTGAAGGTGATAAGGCTGTATTTACAGTAAAGCAGTCAGGTTCTCAGGAAGATTTATGGACTGCAAAAATTGTTGACTCTATGGGAAAAACTGTTTGGCAGAGAAAGTGGGAAAGTGCAGACGGAAAGGCTGAACCTCTTACTTTTGATTGGGACGGTTCAGGAATAGATGAAAATGGCATGATTACAGGTCTTGTACCAGATGGAGTTTATTCTTATGAAATCACATCTACAGACCGTGCTGGTAACAAATCTGCAGAGGCTAAGATTTCTAATATCATTTACTCATCTGTAAAACCTTCAACAAACATTGTTATCAATGGCAGCCGTTATTTCTCACCTGGAACAAACAGTAAACAGAATGCTATTTCTTTTGATGTTTCTATTCCAGCTCCAGATGGAAAAATTAATAGGGGTGCAAAACTTATTGCATGGTCAATTTCTATTGTTGACCAGAATAATAAGGAAATAAGAAAATTTGAGGGAACAGATAAAGCTCCTTCTTCTATCATTTTTGATGGTAAGAATGTAAAGCTTTCTCCATCTGTTAATGTAAATGGAAATAGTAATTCTTCTTATATTCCAGATGGAAGTTATCAGGCAATTGTTAATGCAAAGTATCAGAATGGATATGAAACAGTTCCTGTTAATTCTCCTTCATTTATAAAAGATACAAATCTTCCAGTGGCAACTATCAAGCCAAGTAACAAGATATTCTCTCCAGATGGTGATGGTGTACTTGATACAATTTCATTTGCTGAAACTTTCAATAAAGAAGCTACATGGACAGGAAATATATTGTCTAGCGATGGAAAAGTTGTTCGTTCTTATGAATTAGGACAGACTCCAGAAACATCTTTGACATGGGACGGTATTGATTCAGACGGAAAACTTGCTCCTGATGGATATTATTCTTATGAAATTGCCGCTATTGACCTTGCTGGTAATGAAAGCAAGATTAAGTCAGAGTCTTTCCATCTTGATACAAGTAAGACTGTTCTTATTCTCTCTGCTTCTCCTTCTGTATTCTCTCCTGTTGGAAAAGCTAACCACAATGTATTGACATTGACTCCTGTTGAAAAGACAAATTCAATTGTATCTTACGAGCTTGTAATAAAAGATTCTTCAAATAATGTTGTTAAGACATTTGCAAAAGAATCTGCTCTTCCTCCTTCAATCTTGTGGAATGGCTACGATGAGAATAATCAGCTTTGTCCAGATGGTTCTTATACAGCACAGCTTTCTACAATTGCAGAAAACGGAAGCAGGGCATCTGCTGCATCTCAGCCATTTGCTATTGATACAAATCCTCCTGAAGTTACATTAACAGCTCCAGAACTCTTGGTATTCTCTCCTGATGGAGATGGAAACCTTGATGACTTCACAATTCTTGCTACATCATCTACAGAAAATAAGTGGACTGGTGCTATAAAAGATGCTTCTGGAAATGTTGTAAAGAGTTATGAATGGAAGGGTTCAGTTCCAGAATCAATAACATGGGACGGAAGAGACGAAAGTGGTAACCTTGTTGCAGATGGTGTTTATAGCTTTGCTGTAAATGCAGAAGATGAAGCTGGTAATTCAACTGCTGCTACAATAAATAACATTTCAGTTGATACACGTGAAGCTAAAGCTTATGTTACAGCCGCACTTTCTGCTATTTCTCCAAATGGTGATAATGTAAAAGATGAGCAGACTTTCAATATCCGTACATCTTTGACAGATGGAATTGCAACATGGAAGTTCTCTATTGTTGATACAAATGGAAAGACTGTAAAAGAATGGACTGAAAAAGACCAGAAAGATTTGCCACAGACAATAACATGGGACGGAAAAGATTCTTCAGGAAAAGCTGTAGAAGGCGTTCTTACAGGTAATCTTGACTTGTCTTATATAAAGGGTAATAAGATTTCTGCATCTACATCTTCATTTGTAAGTACAGCAACAGCACCTGTAATATCAGTTCGCACAGTTCCTGATTACTTCAGTCCTGATAATGATGGTGAAAATGATGATTTGTTCATTATGTTGAAGTGTGAAAGCTTAGTATCACTTGATAACTGGTCGTTTGTTATTAGTGACCCAGAAAGCAAGAAACCATTCTGGACA
>JAILNT010000125.1 GCA_024691265.1 Treponema sp.
TATAGAATTAAGAATATCAACATACTAGAATTTATCACACTTATAGGGATTATATGCAAAGGATAAAAACTTATAAAATCTCAAAAGAACAGGTTGCGTATATACAGAACCATACTTTCAATGTCCTATATGATAAAACAATCTACTGGCTTTTTTCTGAAAGGATGAATATTTACTATACCCATCTTTTGGAGAAAAAAAAGTCAAGGATATCCCTCGAAGATCTTTTGTACTACTGCAAGTACTGCGTAATAAACTTTCCGGTACCTGTCAGATAAAAAATCTCTCCTACAAATTGGAAAATTTTCAATTGACCAATTGAGTTTGTGAATAACCAATGATATTAAATATATATTTAATTATCTATGATTTTGCTCTCAATATCATCGTAACTAAAGTCATTTTGTTCAAAATTTGAGAAGTTCTTTGTTCTTTTTGGGGATACCTTTTTACTACCAACTTCAATCATCTTACAAAGATATCCAACCTTATCTTCAATCGGATCCAGCGTACTATCATCAAGTCTTTGTTTAAAAGACAAAATCACCTGCATCATATACATAGCATCTTTTCCATGCCTTTGAGCCTGTGATGATATCCTTAAAATCTCATCTTCTGTAAAACTCAGGTAAGACGCTTCTAAGAACATTTTTATCTGGTCAAATAGTACTTTATCTGTCTTTTCTTCAATTGCTGCCTGCGCCGTTCCTTTTATATACTGTTTTGCTGTTACTTTGAAAAGATATCCGGCAGCTTCTCCTCTTACTTTTTGCGGTTCATAATCAAAAGTGAAGTCACACTCTTCAATCGAATTTATGCTCTTTTTTACAGGTTCTAACACTCTTCTTTTAATATCACTTGTTGTGTATGACTCAGGGATTGAAAATTGATGCTTTAAATCTTCAAGCGAAATCCTGAAAAGCCCCGGAGTTGCTCCCCGGTATTCTCTATAACCCTTTTTATTCTCCAAAAACCAGTAAAATGCAATCGCGTACTTTCCCTGTAACTGTGTCGTTACTTCCAAGGACCCGAAAGCTCCATGTACAATCTGGGAACAAAGAGCCAGGTCTTTAAAGAAGTCAGTAGGGACAAATTCTATAAATGCAGAAGTATCCTTTGTATTGCCTTTTCCGTTATGATATCTCAGTATATTGAACCAAGGTACAGATATATCATCCTGGCCATCCGGTCCAAGACCATTGAAAACCAGATGCCTTTCCTTTAGCTCTTTAGTTCCTTTTCTAAAGACTGCATAGAGATATTTCTCATCAGCATATTTTGAGAATTTTAAAAAGCTTGTGGGCTCAATTCTATATGATTTATTCTCAGGGAAAGTTGACATCATGCCAAGGATGGCGTCAAAAACGATATTCTCATAAGAAGAAAATTCCATCTTACAGTGCATAATAAGTGCGTCGGTACGATAAGCAATACCGACTCCGCCTTTTTTCAGGGGATGCACATTATCCTGTAATGCAAGAAGCTTTAATAGCGTCTCATGGGCATTATCATTGAAAGTCTCAACGATGTTATCTACAGAAATAGCATCTTTTATGAATTCTTTTAGTTTTGTTTCGTCTTCGCTAATAACCGCAAGGCCATTTTCATCTACTACATCAGCTCTTATCTCATCATGATCTATGACTTCGCCCTGCCATGTATGTACGGTCTGATGCTCGATTTGTCCCAACGAATCCGTAAGTGCTTCTTTTCTCATATCTTCCCCTTCAACGACAAGACATATTTTTGTCATGTCACTATTTTAAAGTTAAATCTACGTACTGTCAAATTAGTGTGTTTTTTGTCATGCTGACAAATATAAGCCTTGTCTTTTAGCACAGAAAAATAGCCATTTTCTCTGTTATCTAGGATAGTGTGTTTTTTGTCATAGTTCTATTCGATTTTGTTTTCCGACAAATCATTTACTTGTCATTTTTAGTGTGTTTTTTGTCTGAATGCATTAATTATCTTGACCATTACGGTCAAGATAATTAAAATATCATATTTCTAATCCCCTTATTTTATGCGCTTTCTAATGAATAATTAGTGTGTTATTTGTCATATCTGACAAATATTTTGCTTGTCATTACTGGTGTGTTTTTTGTCATACTACATTATAATTACTTTTAGTGTGTTTTTTGACACAGAATTTTACTCCTGCTCAATATACAATCCTAATTAGTGTGTTTTTTGTCATGAAAAGACAACTATTCGATTTGTCATAGATTTAGTGTGATTTTTTTCTTTTTTGGAAATTATCCGCACTTTCCAGTATATCAAGCAGTTCGTCAATACCCACCCCTTCTC
>JAILNT010000406.1 GCA_024691265.1 Treponema sp.
TCAATACCAATTCCCCATGCAAGAACAGGAACATCAATACCCATTGCTTTTGTTACTTCTGGTCTAAAGATACCAGAACCACCAAGTTCAAACCAACCCAATGTAGGGTGCTTTACATGAACTTCTATAGAAGGTTCTGTAAATGGGAAGTATCCAGGAACATATTTAACTTCAGTAGCTCCACAGATTTCAACTGCAAACATGCGTAAGAAGCCAAGTAAGGTTTTTAGATTTACCTCATTACCAAGAACAATTCCCTCAGTCTGATAAAAATCACTAAGATGAGTTGCATCAACCTTGTCATAACGGAAACAACGAGCAATTCCGAAATACTTTCCAGGAATCTTAGCCTTGTGCAACTGATGAGCAGACAAAACAGTTCCCTGTGAACGCATAACAAGACGACGAGTAAATTCATTATCAAATGAATAATTCCAACCACGGCTACCACTGTTTCCGCCATTCTCATGAACAGCTTTTACATTAGAAAGATATGGTTCTTCAATATACTTTGCGTGAGTTGGTTCTTTCAAGCGATAAACATCATGTATATCACGAGCTGCATGGAACTGAGGCATAAACAACGCATCTCCATTCCAGAACTCTGTTTCAACAAGAGGTCCATCAAATTCTTCAAATCCAAGAGAAGATAATTTATCCTTAACAGATTCCAAAAACTGTACATAAGGATTAGTTCTACCAGGAATAATACGAGCTGGAGGAATAGAAATATTATATCCACGGAAAGTTCCGTTTTTCCACTCACCAGAAGCTAGCATTTTTGGAGTAACTTCTCCAATCTCATTTCCTGTAATACCAGCTTTTTTTAAACTGTCAACAACACTAGAAAAAGCTTCATTAAGCTTATAAACAACTGTTTCACGCTCAATAATTCTGAAAGGACTATCTGAGATACCTCTCTTTTTTGCAAGACCAGACATAACATCAAGTTCTTCTTTAGAAAGAGAAGCTGCATCAAGTTGTCCGTTTTCAGATTCTGAAGCTCTTTTCAAAAGAGATGTAGTAACAGCAATTCTTGCAGGTAAAGGCTTCCCTGTATACTCAGCCTTTTTCTCTGCATTCATCTTTAGAATGCCTTCTTTAGACAAAGGACCGAAAGCACTACCTGCGTTTTTGGCCTCTATTCCAACCGCAACTGCAATTTCTGGCAACAGATGAGCACCGTTTTCCTTTAAATAAGAAACCATGCGTTCTTCAACTGTTCCGTTTTTTGCATAAGCACGGCCTAAATCCGTTATCTCATAATAAGTATGAGGAGTACGGCGAGCAATATCCAGTAATTTCTTACCAGAAAGCCAAGAGAAAGCCTGATTAGCATGTCCCTCTTTATAATCCAATTCTTTCTGAAGCCTATCTGCTGTCAACTCATCTTTAAGTCCGTACTTTAGGAGCACCTTTATTTCCAAAGGATGCAAATTTTTAATTAAGGTTGGAATGTCGGTCAATTTTTATATCTCCAAAGAAATTATATGTATACTTTTTACTCTTTTACCTGCCAAAGCTGCATAAGCTGAGCCTTCTTAGGTTCTCCCTTTTTAGCTTTAGGATTGCTGTAAGAATCTTTAGCAGCTCTGTATACATGATAGAAGTTATTAGCCTTCTTGAAATCATCTAAAACAGCCTGAAGAGTATTTAATGCTTCACCTTCATCATACTTAGAACGAGAGCATGTGTAGAAAATACGAATCTGACGTCCCATTGGAGTATATTCGATAATAATTTTTACAGTATTACCAGCTACCGGGTGCAATTCAGGATATGTATTAGAAACTTCTATAATCTTTGTAGAAGTATCTGCTTTATTTTCTGAATCCAAAACTAACTGAGCTTCTTCTGGAAGCTTAGTCTCCTGTGCAAAAAGGCCACCAAGAGCAATTATACACACAGTAAACAACGCAAAAATCTTTTTCATAGTAAAATCCCCCTGTGAAAACTTAGCAGACACTTTTCCTAAGGTCAGCTGTTAAAATTTGCTATATTCTATTATTCTATTCACTTCTAGAAAAAAATCAAGTTCAACCGTATATTGTCCAGCAGATATAAACATTCTAGGTTCGCCACAAATCATTATTGTTCCAGTAATCTCTTTAGGCTTATTTTTATAAATACCTCTTTCATAATCCCTCACTGCATTTTTCACAGCATCTTCATAAGCAGCCTTTACTCCATCAAAGCCATCTGCAATTTTTCCATGACCAACACCATGAATTTTAGGGTGAACAAGGGCTTCCCAATGTTTATAATAATTAGACATTGCTGGCGTTCTTACAAAATCTATCCAAGCAGAAAGATTGTTATTTTCAATTAACGGGTCACTATATTTTATGGAATAGCCCTCATCTTTTATACTTCTTACTTCCTCAACTTCAAAATATTCCGAAACACTTCTCGCTTTATCAGATGGGGTATAGTCAAAATTCCAGCCATAAACCATACCATTTACAAGAAAAGGAGCTATTTCTTTTAATCTTGACACAGCAGTCCCAAAAAAATCTTCTTTCTGCTCTTCTATTCCAGGGTATGCATCAAGAGGTGCCCATAATTTTATATGAATAGCATCTCTATAAGAAGGAAACTGTGCATACACATGAGATAAAAATAAAAATATTGTAACTGGCAAAAAAGAAAATTTACGTAATATATTTTTTTGATAAGCAAAATGAAATATCTTTCTAAATATATTTTTTAAATTATAAATCATGACTTTCCTGCAAAAATGAAACTCTGTTACGTCCAGAACGCTTTGAAAAATACATAGCTTTATCAGCAATATCAACAAAACGTTTTGGTTGAGGAACAGGAGACTGCTCTCCATTATAAACTGCAACACCAGCAGAAATAGTTATCTTAAGATGAGTATTTTCATAAACAAAATCCATTGCTTCAACTCTAGACCTTATTCTTTCTGCTACAATCATTCCTCCTGTTCTATCGGCATTATTTAAAAGAACAGTAAATTCTTCTCCACCATATCGGCTTGCAATATCTTCAGACCTGACACTTTCACGTATTATTCTTGCAACTTCCATTAAGACATAATCACCGCATGCATGACCACAAGTATCATTCACATTTTTAAAATGGTCTATATCGAACATCATTACACATAAAGAAGATTTTTTCTCATAAGCATGACTTAGAGCATCAGAAAGAGCATTAAAAAAATAATATCGCTGTTTAAGATGAGTCATTAAATCTATAGAAGAGCGTTCTACAAGAGCACTATTATTTATAGCAATAGCAGCAAGAGAAGCTATAGCAAGAATCTGATTTCTTTCATATTCCGAGTAGTCAGCACCTTCTCCTAAATCTATTCTCTCACCTAGCAAAAGGAATCCATTCAAATGATTTTTCACAAGCAAAGGAACTATAAGAGTAGGTTTTAAGTCTAAAATCATTTCAACATAAGAATCTTTTTGTATTGCAGAAAAATCCCCGAAAAACTCCTTTATTGTAAATGATTTTGCCCCTTTAGATAGATTTTCAATAATTGGGTGTTGAACAGGTATCGTATAATCAATACAGGGACTCACATCAATTCCACTATAATTTTCTGCAAGTTTGAAACAGTCTGCATCTATAGAATCCATAATAAATACCCCTGCACCAAGAACATGCATTTGTCCCATACAAGTATATAAAATAGATTCAATTAAAGTGGAAGTTTGCAATGTAGAGCATAAAGACCTTGATATTTCAAGAAGTTGTTGAAGGTCATATATATGTTTTTCATATTTTGCCATCAACTCTTCTTTTGAAAGATTAGAGTCATCTTTTGAATTATCTTGAGAAATAAATCTTCTTTGAGAAACTATATCTCTCTCATTATTACCCATTCAATATTCCCCAAACAGTTATTCAAGAATGCTTAAACTAAGAATGATTCTTATCAAGCTCACCTACAACAGCATAATTTTTCATTATTTCAAGAAATACATGCCAAAGAGTATGCTGTTTTTCAAGCAAAGCTGTATTATCCCTATTTCTAGAAGAAAACATCAAAACCTTTAAGTTTGTTATATCTTCCGGAGAACTTTTTTTCATATCCAATAAAAGCTCAGATATATGATTATACAAAGAATAAATTAGATTTGTTAAATTCTGTATCAATTCTTTTGCAGCCATATTAGCTCTGTTTATATATTGAGCAAGCATTTTTATAAACTCTGCATCTTTATGACTATCTTTTATATAACCTAACATAACAGATTCATCAAAGGCATTTCCCTTTTTAAACAAATCTTCAAATTTTTCAATAGTAGTAGATGCATCATTACAGGCATATACAAGAGAAGAAAATTCAGTTTTATAAGTTGGATTACTAAATATTCCTTCAATCGCAATATCATTCAATAAACTCTTAATCTGAGGAGAATAATACGCATATATAAAGGTTTTAACTATTTGAACAGGTAAAACCCATGCAAAAGAAGCAGCACCATTTTGTTGCAAGACTTCATTAGTTTCAGAATTATAAGTTTGCAGATTCATTAAATCTACACCTTGAGAACCAAACAAGGCTTGAAGTTCATTAGAAATTAATTCATCTTTTAATTCAGTCTTTATTCTTCCTTCGTCTGCTGTAAACTGCTCCTGCAAATGAGTAGCATATTTTTGAAGAGCAGAACTTTTATAAGAAGCAACTTTAGGAGCAAAATCAGGATCTTTTTTAGAAATGCAAATAAGACTTTTTACAATATCAGGAGTTAAAACCTGTTTAAACACAGCAGAAATCTTTTCAAGATTCATTATTATATTTTGTCTTTCATTTTCAGAAATAGATTTATTATGTTTATGTAAAGTTGCAAGAGCAACTACAGCATCTCCCATAGAAGCTGTTATTTCAAAATCTGAAATAAGATAATATAAATCAAGCAATATTCTTTCAAGTTTTTCAACAGGAACTTGCTGATAAACAGGCTTATACCCTGAATCAGGAATAAAAGAAGGATCAAAAATACGAAGGACAGAAAGACAATTAAATTTACAAATATCATAAAGTTGATGTAATTTATCAATAATATTCTGAATCATTGCAAATTCAGGATTGTTAAATTCTTTTACCAACCTTTTAAATCTTTGCCTTTGCATTTCATATACTTGAGCTTCGGTATGAGTTGAATTTATCACTTCCTTTTTTCTATTTTCAAAAAGCAAAGTTTGCATTAATTCTTGATTTTCTTTTGAAAAACCAGTCAGAATAAGTTGCTCTTCATACTTCCAATTACGCTGAACATCATCACCAGAAATTGTAGAAGACAAAATTTCAAATATCGGACTTAAAGTCTGATACAGGATATGAAACACTTCTGCAAAATTTGCTAACAGCATGCCATTCTTATAAATAGCTGGTTTCATATCACGCACTTTTGAATCAATAGCACGCAAAGCCTGTCTCTTCTTTACCTCAGGAGAAGAACTCATAAATATAGATTCGAAAAAATCTGTAATAATTCTGACAAAACTCATACTATATATCTTATTAGCTACAAGAGAGATTTGCAATGGCAGATGAAAAAATCTGTTTATATTCGCTCTTAGTTTTCGCACTTACAATCTGAGCCCTAAGCTTAGCACCTCCAGGAATTCCCTTACTATAAGCACAAAAACTCTTTCTCATATCTCTACAAGCAACCTCTTCTCCTCTATCAAGAATAAGTTGTTCAAGCTGTGTAAAGCCTGCTTTTATTCTATCCTTTACAGGAATATCATCATATCTGCCTTCAAGAAGGAATTGACGGGTTTGAGCAAAAATAAAAGGATTTCCCATTGCACCACGAGCAAACATAACAGCATCACATGCAGTTTGAGAAAGCATGTTTTTAGCATCTTCAGGAGAAAAAGCATCTCCACTGCCAAAAACAGGTATTTTTCCCTTCATCATTTCAACAAGTTCAGCAAGGAGACTCCAATCTGCTTTTCCTTCATAACCTTGGGCACGAGTTCTTGCATGCAAAGTTATTGCAGAAGCACCCGCTTCAAGAGCAGCAGCGGCAGCCTCTTTCCAGGTTATGTGTTCACTGTCCCAGCCAGAACGTATTTTTACACTTACAGGAACAACTCCACGTTCAGGATATTCTTGTGCATAAAGCTTACATTCCTCAACAACAGCTTTCACAATAGAGTAGAGTCTTTCGGGCTCTTTTGTAAGCATGCTTCCGGCTCCTGTCTTTACAATTTTAGGAACCGGACAGCCACCGTTTATATCTATAAGCTCAGTTGAAGTTTTTTCAAGAACAACCCTAGCAGCCTTTGCCATAGTAGAAGCTTCTCCTCCGAAAATCTGAACAGAGTATGCCTTCTCTGAAGGAGAACGATTCATCAATGTTTCAGTTTTCTCATTTCCTCGGCTTAAAGCTTCTGCTGATACCATCTCCGTATAACAAAAATTAACTCCACCAGCCCAGCAAACAGAGCGAAAAGCTCTGTCACTATAACCGGCTACAGGAGCTAAAAACAGGTTACCTTCTAATTCAAGAGGTCCTATTTTAACAGGGTGATACAAAGGTTTTTCTAAATCCATAAATAAAATCCAAATAAATTACAAAGGTAAATTAAACGCTTTACAGCTATTTTCCCATAACTGTTCACTAAGCTTCTCTAAATCCATATTAAGCATTTCTGCTAAAAATCTGGCTGTAGAAGGTAAATAGGCTGGCATAGTACGCTTTCTTTCTCTGTATTCAGAAGGAATCATAAACGGACTTTCAGTTTCAATAAGAATACGGTCAACAGGAATATTTAAAACAGACTCATGTAAATTGCGAGCATTTCTATAAGTCAAATTTCCTGCAAACGAAAAATAAATATTCATATCTGTTTGAAGACACTTTCTAGCAAAAGCAGCATCTTCACTGTAACAATGAAAAATTGCACCAGCATCAGGAATACGTTCCTTCAATATATCAAAAACATCATTGCCTGCATTTCTATTATGAATAATAACAGGAAGATTGTGTCGACGGGCAATATCAAGCTGAGCAATAAACAATTCTATCTGTGATTTTTTATCACCAAATTGCTTATAATAATCAAGTCCGGTCTCTCCAACAGCTATAACACGCTCTAAAGAAAGACTTTCTTCTATAATTTTCTGCCAGTTTGAGCCAGGAGTAAGAACTTCAGAAGGAGCAACTCCTACTGCATGATATATTTCTGTACGAGACTTTAAAGTCTGATAAACCTTTTTAAAATCTCTAAGACTATTATTTATACTGACAATACGAGTAACGCCAGCCTGTTTTGCCTGTTGAATAACGCGTAACTGTTCAATAGGGTCATCATATATCAACCCTATATGGGCATGAGTATCAAAAAATTTCATGGCTTTCATCCAAAAAAGAATAATATGGGGCAGAAGAAAAGTCCCCTTGGAAAACAGTTGTGAATTAGTCTTTTTCCACTTTTAAAGATAGCACAGGAACCTTCATAAGTCAACAAATCAGTTATTTGACATCAGTATAGCTGTATGATATACTTGCAAAAAGCCTAAAAGTAAAATACTTCTATATATGGAAAACTATCCTAAGGGGCAAGGAATTGGCACGGACCAGACGATATAAGAAATTCGAAAAGAACATTATTACTTTTTTAATGCATATAACAGTCAAGGGATTATTGCAAATAAAAAAGGCTATATTAGCGTTCTTTAAAGTCTGTGACAGCAAGCTCACAATCATGGTAGTTCCTCATTCACAAGGCAAAGTCGTTAATTTCCAAACAAATATTTTTGCTCTTGTTTTTGGAGTAATCCTTATTCTTGGCATCGCATCATCTTTTTTATATTTCAACAATAAGATGGTAGCTTCTAACTCTGAAATTGCAAAATTAAAAGAAGAGAACAGAAAAACTCTTGCAAGTCTTGATGAACTCAGAGACGACAATAATAATCTTATACAAACTGCCAAAAGATTTGAAACAACTTTATCACAATCACTTTCTTTACTCGGCATAAATATCAATACGTCAAATTCTTCATCTTCTACATTGAACAATGGAGACCTTTCTTCTCTTTTTGACCATAACGATAATGTTTCAGGAACATTGCAGGAATCAGCAGATATAAAACAGTTAACAGCTTATCTTGAAAGTGCAGTTCAGCCTATTGAAGAAATAAGTAAGCTTATCGAAAATCAGGGAACTTTATTTTCAGATATTCCTAGTGTTTGGCCTATAAAGGGTGGTATAGGACATGTCTCAATGGCATTTGGACAAAACCTTCACCCTATAACAGGGCAATGGTATCTGCATAAAGGTATGGACTTTTCTACCTACAGACAGGGAGACCCTGTAATTGCAACTGCAAATGGACAAGTTGTAACTGTTAGTTATGATGCATCATTTGGTAATAATATTATCATAAAGCACAAACATGGTATTTACACTCGTTATGCACATCTTAGTACAATTCGTGTAAAAAAGGGACAATTCGTATCTCAAAACGATATAATTGGTACAATTGGAAATACAGGTGTTTCAACAGGACCACATCTTCACTATGAAGTACATATTGGTTCTGATGTAGTTGACCCTGCTAAATACGTAACTATGAAAATGGCAAAGTAAAAAAGCTTTGCTTCTTTTGCAAAAAAATGCAAAAAACAAATATAAAGGCCGAACATTAGTATATGTTTAGAAACGATGACATTTCAATAAATACAGTAATTGGTGCAGGAACGATGATTCGTGGAGACATTCACTCAAATGGCTTCATACGTGTCGACGGAGATATTGACGGCAATATTGAAACACCTGGAAACATCATCATAAATAAAGGTGCGAGAATTCGTGGAAATGTAACTGCACGCTCTGCTATCATAGGAGGAATTATTCAAGGTAACATTACAGCACCTGTTTCAATTCATCTTTTAACCTCATCAGCAGTTTTAGGTGATATAGCAACAAGAGACCTTCAGGTAGAAGATGGAGTTATAATAAACGGACACTGTATAGCACTATCAGACGAGCAACAATACAATACATCTTATACAAATTATGAGGATAAGAAAGCTATTCAAGCAAGATCTCTTATGCAGCCATTCTTTTCTGAACAGGATTAGCTCAAAGCATGCCAACCGTAGACACGCTCAACAATCAATTAAGTAATCAATCACTATACTTTCAAGCTACAGCAGCTGCATCACAACAAGAAGCAAGGCTCGCAGCAAAAAAAAAGAAAGAAATTGAAAAGCCTCGATTAAACAGTTTTACGTCTATTTTTAAAAAAGCCCAGGAAGAAAATCAGTTAGAAGCAGAAGGTTTACCTGCAGAAATTGCTGGTATGACACCAGAAGATGCCATCGTATACTTAAAAGATAATGTAGATAGCATGGGAGATCTTTTAAAAAATTCAAAAACACCAGCTACATTTTCAAAATATAGAACAGCTGTTAGTCAATTTATGCGTTACGTTGAAAAAAATAACTTCCAGGTTATAAAAATACAACGCAGAGGCTTTAATCGAAAAACAAAAAGAAGACTTGACCCAAGAATACAAGTAAAAGTAATAAACACGAAATTAGACCAATTAGCATCTGATATGCTTTATAATCATATGGAAAACCTGAAACTACTTGCAAGAGTAGAAGAAATAAACGGAATGTTGATAGACTTGATTGCAATCTGACATTATAATTTACGGAGTAAAATTATGAGCGACATTTTTGAAAAAGATATAGATAGCGATATAGAAAATATTGCCGATTTGGAAGATTCAAACTATCAGTATAATAATTATAAAGATGATGACGAAGATTATGTCTATCCTGAAAATCTTTACAAATTACGCCTTGATTATTCAAAAGAAGGTATTTATGCAACAGCTGGAAAAAATCTAAATCCCAAATTTGGAGATAAAGTAGTAATACCTACCCGCTATGGAAGAGATGTTGCAACTGTTTTAGGAAAATCTAAGCAGCCAATAGGAATAAAACCTGACGATGTAGTTCAAATCGATAGAATTGTAAGCGAGCAAGATGAAGCTCATTTACAAAGTCTAAGAGAAAGAGAAAGTCAAGCAGAGAGCATATTTAAAGAAAAAGTCGCTTTTCATAAGCTTGATATGAAATTAATATGCGTACATTTTCTTCTTGATGAACAAAAAGCTCTTTTCTTTTTCAGTTCAGACAACAGAGTTGATTTTAGAGAGCTTGTAAAAGACCTTGTTGCAGTATTTAAGCTTCGTATAGAACTCAGACAGATTGGAGTAAGAGATGAAAGCAGAATTACGGGAGGTTTAGGCGTATGCGGTAGACCATATTGCTGTAACTCTATATCTGACAAACTTCGTCCTGTATCAATCAAAATGGCAAAAGAACAAAACCTTTCCCTTAATTCAATGAAAATAAGCGGACAGTGTGGAAGATTACTCTGCTGTCTTTCTTATGAATACGATTGGTATATAGATGCAAGAAAAAAATTACCACCAGAAGGCATAAGGCTTTATTATGATGGCACGAATTTCAGAGTTACAGAAGTAAATCCAATAACATCAATGATAAAAATGATGGGAGAAGACGGTCGCCTCATAGAAATAAATGCCCAGAGATTCAAAAAGGATAATGGTCGCTGGAAAATTGTTGATTAAGACTAAAAGAAAAAGGCAGTAGTAAAGTGTATAAAACACGTCAGACTACTGCCTTTTTTTATAAGTTAATTTCTATTAGCGTTCAACTGTAAAATAATATGTAATAGTATACAAAGTATTTGAAGCAAGAGGTTTTGCATAAATCTTTATATAGTTAACTCCATCATTTAATCCATCACTATTAAATGAAACTTCAGCAGAAGCATAAGATACTTCATCAGAACTAGAAGAAGCTGTAGAAACACGATCTGTTGTAATAGCGTTAGCAGAGCCTGAAGCACTTCCATATTCTACATAAAAACTTTCAAAAGTATTTTCATCATTATAAGTTGTGCCAGCAGGACTTCCATTTAAAGTTACTTTGAAATCTACATTATCAGTTAAAGTAACAGTATCTGAAAGATTTGTTGCATCTGCTCCATAAGTTACAGAAGCTCTTGAAGCATCAATTTCCTTATATTCTGCAATTGTAATAATAACAGGAGTTCCATATTCAGCTGTTACAGAGCAATCTTTATAACCTGCATATTCTGTAATCTCTGCTTTTGAGGAATCAGATGTAAGATACCATTTTGTAAAATCAGCAGCTGCTGTTGGCTTATAAAGACATGGATAACTTGTATTTTCAGAAGTGTAATCAACAGGTGCAAACAAAGTAATAGCAGAGCCTGTATAGTGAGCAACTTTATATACAATACCTGAATAAGAAGTCTCTGCACTAGAATACAAACTGCCACCATTCAAATTATAGCTAATAACATATTGATTAATATAGTTGCCAAATTTATCAGCATCATTAGAACATTCAAGGGCTTCTGTTGAACCTGCATTATTTACTGCACGAATTTTTGCCTTGAATAAACGACCTGTAGGAAGATTTATTGTAGCAGTAGTGTTATTTGCAACAATAGAACCATCTACAAAATCTTCATCGCTCATTTCTTCTAGCTTATAAGTTTTGTACAAAGAAGATGCTGTTCCATCACCGACATCATAAATATCAATTTCAAAATGATTTTCATTTGAAGAATTATCAGTCCATGAAAATTTTACATTATAACTAGATATTCCATTCAAACTAACAGTATTACTAGCACTATCTGTTGCTATGTCATCAGAATATACAGTAGCAAGTTCTGCGGTAAATTCAGAAGGAGCAGTTGGAATCTTAAGTATATTAGTTATATTAATATCTTCTTTTGTTGTTGTATTTCCCTGGTCAACAACAATAAGGTCAGACCAGTTTCCAATTTCATTATTTTCAGAATTATAAAATCTGATTACCAAATTGTATTCACCGGCATCAACTGTACTGTTTTTATATTTTAAGCTTCCAGCAGCAAGAGAAGCCATCTCTGTATCGCTTGTATCAGATGTTGTAAAAGCATCAGTAGCTTTTGTCCATTTATATTCAGTACCAGAAATAACAATACCAGTTTTATAATTGTAAAGACCAACAGTGTAAGAAGCAACTGCAGATGAAGAGTCTGTATAATTACCGGCAATAGAAACTCCGCCCTGAGTATCTCCTGCAGGGCTTAAATTAAATGATATTGAAGAGCCTCCATTAGTAAGGTCTACAACTTCTTTTCCCTGCAATACCTGCTTAGTTAAACCTTCATCACTATAAGCCTTTAACACCAAAGTCCATATAGCATTAGAAAGTTCTACAGTTGCAGTTCCTGAGCTAACATTAAGAGGCGAAACTTCAATAGTTGTATTTCTTGAAGATGTTCCTGTCAAAGAATAATATAAAGAATCCCTATCTAAAGCTTCTGGTAAAATAGTACGGGATGCCGTAATTTCACCAATTTGAATAGTAAAAGTACTTGAGCTTTGACTATTATTAGAAGATGAAGAATCCTCCACAAGTCCATCAAATAAATTTGAGCAACCTGTTAAAAATAGAGTTACAAGAAGTAACAAACCACTAACAATTTTTTTCATAATTATTCCTCCGTTTATACTTTTAACTGTAATCAAAAACATACAAATCTGCAGTTTCTTCATTTACAGTATCACTACCAGAATAAATCTTAAGTCGAATTACATAACCTTTACCAGCTTCTAATGAAGTATCTGGAATATATATATGAAAATAACTTGTATTCAGAACAGTTGCAGAAGGCAGTTCTACTCCATCTATACTCCATTCATAACTGTCATAACCTTCTGGAGCAGAAATAGCAAAACCACAATCAACATATACATTGTACTGATTACTTAATATTGTAGTTTCTTCTTCGACTTCCGCATTTTCATTAAATGAAAAATTTGAATTATAATCGTCCATTAAATTCGAAAAATCTGAACAGGAAGTTATTACAAGAAAACATAAAGAAGAAATCAATATTAAAAAAATCTTCATACACAAAAAGTTCTAAAACCGAATTCGATAACCAAGCTCCAAATCAGGAACAAACTTTAATATTCTGTCATAATTTGCTCCAAATCCAATTTCAAAATTAAATAGATAAACTTGCAAATTAGCACCAATCATTGGCGAATAATAAATAGAACTAAAAGCAAATTCATTCAAATGTTGTCCATAAAGGCATAAAGCTCTAAAACCAGCTCTAAGCTCAAGAGCAAGAGAAGTTGCATTACTAAAATTAAATTGAACTCCAGCAGGAAGAGAGGCTGCAAGTCCTAATATTTTAGGTGGATCCATTTCGTCTCCATCTACTTCATATGTATATGGAAAATCACTATCCGGCAATACATACATAAAATCACAGGCAAATCCAGTGTACAAAATAGGCAGAAGTATTTTTTTCTTATATTCAGCACCAAGTTTGAAACCATTTTTATATGGGTCATTTACAGAAAGAAGTCCTAAATAAATACAAAGAGAATCATCTTTCTTTTTACTTTTTTTATCAGAACTATTTTCTGAACCAGAAGCTTCACCTGTAGCAGAGTCTGTTTTACCTTCACTAGTAGCTACAGATTTATCTAACTTTTTCTCTTTTATTATCTACGTTATACAAAACAATTATCAAAAACCGAATTAGATAGCTTTGATAGTAAAGTTATTAATCTTACTTTTTCCAATAATTCCAAATATTTGCTTTGTGTTTGTGATAATGGTAGTGTAAATATTTATGATACTAAAACTCTTTCACTTGTGAATTCTTTTATACTTAATCCGGAAGTGAATGTTCCAATACAATTTTCTATTGATTCTGACAGTCTGATTTTTTTGAAAGATTCTGAAAATCTTGTTTTTTCTGACTTTAATGGTAACGAAATAAAGTCTTTGCATGTGAAAGACTCTTTAGCTATAAAAAATGTAAAAGTTTTTAATGCTGATAATAAATATATTGCAGTACAAACTTCTAATGATGATATTCTCCTTTATTCTTATAATGATTTGTCATATCTAAAAAAGTATTCGTCTTGTGATAAAGCCTGTATGACTGATTTTTTATTCTCTTATAATTTTGATTATTTAATTCAGGCTTATGAAAATGGTTATATATATAGAACAGATATAAAAGAGAAAAAGTTAGATAAATCTGTAGCTACT
>JAILNT010000153.1 GCA_024691265.1 Treponema sp.
ACTCTAAAGCTTCATAATCAACATCATCTAATGAATCTTCAAGAATCTCTTTAAAGATTTTTATTTTCGTTTGTTCCTATTGTAATGATGATTCTTACCGTGCTTATACGTTTTTTGCACGCTTCGCCTGATACTGTTACAAAACTTATGGATATTAATCCTATGTTTGAAAACTTTTTTAGTATTGAAAGTGTTATTAATGTAATTGAAGGTGTAAAAAGTATAGGTAGATTTGAAATTGTAATTGTTTTTTTTATTTTTTGGATGGCAAGGAATTTTTCTAATTCTATAATGAATGCCTTGCATCATATTTTTCATGAAAGAGTTACGCCTCGTCCAGTTTTAAAACAGCTATTAGGTTTTGCAGGCGAATTTATAATTGTTCTTGTTTTCGTATTGTTGCTACTTTTATTTTATATAACTGAAACAATTCAGGCTGTTTTCTGGTTAAAGTTTCCTCGTTTGCCTACTTCTATGTTCACTTCAATTTTTGCTTTTTTCTTTCTTTTTATTTTGTCCTTTATTGCTTATAAAGGAGGGACAAGGTCTAAACCGGCTGTTTCTCTCGCTTTTATTTCGTCTTTATTATTTTCAATATCTTTCTTTTTAATAAGAAAGTTTATGTCATGCTTTATAAATATAAATAAATATAACCTTGTTTATGGCTTATTTAGTCAATTGATAGTAAATTTGTTGGCTATATATATTTTCTTTACTTTCTTTTTGTTTTTTGCACAGTTTATTTTTGTTGTTCAGTTTTTTGATGATTTACTGCTTGGTGAAATATATTTACTGCCTGAAAATAATTATTCTTGGAAAATACGGAATATAAAAAGATGGCTTTTTCTACGTCCTGATTTCTTTATACGGTGTAAAACAGGAGAAATTGAATATGTTAAGTATAAAAAAGGAGAAGTGATTTATAAAACAGGAGAAGAAGCTGAATGTAGCTATTATATTGTATCGGGGAAGGTTTCATTGAATAATGGCAGTAAAGGTCTTTTGAAAGATAGTTTTGAATTGGAAGCTGGAAACTTTTTCGGTGAGTTGTCTTGTACTATCGAAAAACCTCGTGATAATACTGTAATTGCAGAGTCTGATTTAACCTTAATAAAGGTATCTAAAATTACGTTTTTAAATCTTTTAGAACGTAATAATATTGTTGCAAATATTGTTCTTGGTAAGATACGGTCGTATTTCACTGAAGTTTATGGACTAATACAACCGTATTTGTTATAATTCTTCAAATTTTTTTGGAGTACCTCATGACCAAATACATTTTTATCACCGGAGGAGTTGTTTCCGGCCTTGGCAAGGGAATTGCAGCTGCGTCCCTTGGTCTTATTTTGAAGAGCCGTGGACTGACAGTTGTAAACCAGAAGTTTGACCCATATTTAAATATTGATCCTGGTACAATGAATCCTAAGCAGCATGGAGAAGTGTTTGTAACTGATGACGGAGCTGAAACTGACCTTGATTTAGGTCATTATGAACGTTTTACAGATGCCACATTAAGTCAAAGTAGTAATACTACAGCTGGCCGTGTGTATCTTTCTGTATTAAATGCTGAAAGAGAAGGTGCTTTTCACGGTGGTACTGTACAGGTCATTCCTCATATTACAGAAGAAATAAAAAGAAGAATGCTTCTTTCTACAAAAGAGACTAATGCAGATGTGATTATCACTGAAATTGGTGGTTCTGTAGGCGATATTGAAAGTCTTCCTTTTGTTGAGGCTATTAGACAGATAAAATATGAAGTAGGGGAAGAAAATTGTTGTTATATACATCTTACTCTTGTCCCTTATATGAAAAAAGCAAATGAACTTAAAACTAAGCCTACTCAGCATAGTGTAAAAGATATGCAGCAGCTAGGTATTCAGCCAGATATTCTCATGCTTCGTTCTGACGTTGCTATTGATGAAGGTGTATGTGAAAAACTTGCTTTGTTCTGTAATGTTGAATCTGATTGTGTAATTCAAAATCTTCAGGCAAAAAGTATTTATGAAGTTCCTCTTAATCTTGAAAAAGAAGGACTTGGTAATGCTGTATGTAAAGTTCTTGGAATTAAAAATACAGAAACACACCTTGAAGACTGGGCAAAAATGGTTGAACGCTATGAAAATCCCGTTCAAACTGTAAATATAGCTCTTGTAGGAAAATATGTAGAACTTCATGATGCTTATCTTTCTGTTGTTGAAAGTTTGATTCATGGAGGCATTTTTAATCAGGCTGAAGTTAATATTGACTGGGTTGATTCAGAAGAACTTACAAGTAAAGAAATTACAGCTGAAAGATTAAAGAATGCAGATGGTATTATTGTTCCTGGTGGCTTTGGTGACAGAGGCATTGAAGGAATGATTCTTACTGCAGAATATGCCCGTACTCATAAAGTTCCATATTTCGGAATATGTCTTGGTATGCAGATTCTTGTAATTGAATATGCCCGTGATGTACTTGGACTTA
>JAILNT010000172.1 GCA_024691265.1 Treponema sp.
TCCATCATTTAGCAATATTTACAATATGTAGCGGCGTATGGATTTTTATAGACTATAATTATATTTCCTATTATCAAAGAAATATAATTATAGTCTATAAAAATCCATACGCCGCTACATATTGTAAATATTGCTAAATGATGGAAGATATATTTAGGAGATTTTTTTGTTGCCGATAGATATGTACTAGCTGATAATACTAGCATTCCGATTATGATAAATAATATTCCAACAATAAAATTTACAAAATATTTTGATACTTCAGATTGTATTATCGGAGAATGTTGACCTTTGCAAAGGCTTGTTATGAAAAGCCCGTATGAATAATCTTTATTGTATTTATAATCACTTTTTAATTCTATGTGCAAAAAGTCTGTATTTTTTATTGCAACTCCGTTTATTTCTTCCCATATATTACCAGAAGACTTTGTTATGGCTGGGTGATTATATCCCTTTGATATAATTTTTTTCCCATTTTTGAAAATATCTGCTTTTAGATAATGCATTCTAAAAAAAAGATGTTCACAAGCTTTAATGTTTTTATCTAAATGTCCTTCAAATATTATTTTTCTTTGTGTCGGTATAGATTTTAATGATTCATCATTTACAATGTGAACAAAGTTATCATTTTCTAGTCTGTAGGTGCCAATAAAATTTATTTTTGTTAAAAGTTCCTTGGGTGGTTTATAAGGTTTTCCTAAAATAGAAGTTATAAAAAGAAATATTGTTGATATTATTATTATCACTGCGGCTGGAAGTGTAGATTTTAGTTTTAGCATGAAAAATAATTATATGGACAATATTTTTTTTTGAACAGCAGATTTTTACAAAATATTTATTTTGCGTTAAGGTGTGTAAATGCTTATTTCTTCTGAATATTCAAAAATAATGTTTCTTTATAACTATTGAAAATATGTAAAGTAGAGAGTACACTTAAAAGACTGGGAAAAGTGTTTTACACTTGCGATTACCCGTCTCGGGTTTACTCTTTACTAATTTTTCATAGGAGGACTTATGTCCAGAAAGAAACAGTCAATGGATGGAAATCAGGCTGCTGCACACGTTGCTTATGCTTTTACTGAAGTAGCTGGTATCTATCCTATTACTCCTTCTTCACCAATGGCTGACTGGGTAGATAACTGGTCTGCAAACGGTCAGAAAAACATATTCGGTAACAAAGTTAAAGTTATCGAAATGGAATCAGAAGCTGGTGCTGCAGGTACAGTACACGGTTCTTTAGCTTCTGGTGCATTAACAACAACATTTACAGCTTCACAGGGTCTTCTTTTGATGATTCCTAACATGTACAAGATTGCTGCTGAGCAGCTTCCTTGTGTTTTCCATGTTGCAGCCCGTTGTGTTGCTACTCAGTCTCTAAACATTTTCGGTGACCATTCAGACGTTTATGCTTGTCGTCAGACAGGTGTTGCAATGCTCGCTGAATCAAATCCACAGGAAGTAATGGATCTTGCTCCTGTAGCTCACCTTGCAGCTATCGAAGGAAAAGTTGCATTTATCAACTTCTTTGATGGATTCCGTACATCTCATGAAATCCAGAAAATTGAGCTTTGGGATTATGCTGACCTTAAGGACATGGTAAACATGGACGCTGTAAAGGCATTCCGTGCTCATGCTCTTAATCCAGAACATCCTGCTATGCGTGGTAGCCATGAAAACGGAGACGTTTTCTTCCAGCATCGCGAAGCTTGTAACTCTACATATGATGCACTTCCAGCTGTAGTTGAGAAGTATATCAATAAGATTAATGAAAAACTCGGAACAAACTATGGCTTATTTGATTATTATGGTGCAGCTGATGCTGACCGTGTAATCGTTGCTATGGGTTCTATTTGTGATGTAGCAGAAGAAGTTATTGACTACCTCACAAAGAAGGGCGAAAAGGTTGGTCTCGTAAAGGTACATTTGTATCGTCCATGGGTATCAGCTAAGTTCCTTGAAAAGCTCCCTAAAACAGCAAAGAAGATTGCTGTTCTTGATAGAACAAAGGAACCAGGTTCTTTGGGTGAACCATTGTTCCTCGATGTTGCTGCAACACTCCGTGAAGCAGGACTCAATGACGTTATCCTTACAGGTGGACGTTATGGTTTGGGTTCAAAAGATACTCCTCCAAGCTCAGTATTTGCAATTTATACAGAACTTGCAAAGGATTGTCCAAAGGCTCGTTTCACAGTTGGTATTGTTGATGATGTTACAAATCTCTCATTGCCAGAAGTAAAACCTGCTCCAATCACATCTGCACCAGGAACTGTAGAATGTAAGTTCTGGGGTATTGGTGGTGATGGTACTGTTGGTGCTAACAAAGATTCTACAAAGATTATTGGTGACCACACAGACAAGTTTATTCAGGCATACTTCCAGTATGACTCAAAGAAAACTGGTGGTATTACAATTTCTCACCTCCGCTTTGGTGACCACCCAATTAAATCACCTTACTACATCAATCAGGCTGACTTCGTAGCTTGTCATAACCAGTCTTATATCGTTAAGGGATACAAGATGGTTCAGGATGTTAAGAAGGGCGGTATCTTCCTCATCAACTGTCAGTGGTCAGATGAAGAATTGGACAAGCATCTTCCTGCTGAGTCTAAGAAATATATTTATGACAACAAGATTAAGCTTTACACAGTAGACGCTGTTGATATTGCTACAAAGATTGGTCTTGGAAAGAGAACATCTACTGTTCTTCAGTCTGCATTCTTCAAGCTTGCTAACGTTCTTCCATCAGAAGAAGCTATCAAGTACATGAAGGAAAAGGTTGTTGCAAAGTTCTCTAAGAAGGGTCAGGATATCGTAGATATGAACTGTCAGGCTATCGACCAGGGTGCCGGAGCTTTACATGAAGTTAAGATTCCTGAATCTTGGGCAAATCCTGCTCCTGATGCTGCAAAGCCAGCTCTTACAGGAGAAAAGAAGACTGTTGAGATGGTTGAAAAGCTCATGAATCCAATCGGACTTATGGACGGTGACAACCTCCCAGTTTCTGCATTCAAGAATAATCCTGATGGACAGTTCGAACTCGGAGCTTCTGCTTACGAGAAACGTGGTACAGCTGTTATGGTTCCAGAATGGGATTCAACAAAGTGTATCCAGTGTAATAACTGTGCATTTGTATGTTCTCATGCAACTATTCGCCCTTACCTTCTTACAGATGCAGAAGCTGCTGAAGTTGAGAAGAATGGCGGAAAAGCTGTTGACCTCAAGCCAAAGGCTGGTAAATACAAGTTTACACTTTCTGTTTCACCTCTCGATTGTATGGGTTGTGGTGAGTGTACAACAGTATGTCCTGTTAAGGCTCTTACAATGGTTCCACAGGAAACACGTCTTTCTGAGCAGCCATCATGGAATTACCTTGTTGCTAATGTTTCAAAGAAGACAGATTCTGGATTCGGCGACAACACAGTTAAGGGCAGCCAGTTCAACCAGCCATTACTTGAATTCTCAGGTTCTTGTGCAGGTTGTGCAGAAACATCTTATGCTCGCTTGATTACACAGCTCTTTGGTGAACACATGTACATTTCAAATGCAACAGGTTGTTCTTCAATTTGGGGTGGCCCTGCAGCAACAGCTCCTTATACTGTAAATAAGGATTCAAAGAAAGGTCCAGCTTGGGCTAACTCACTCTTTGAAGACAATGCTGAACATGGCTTGGGTATGTATGCAGGTCAGAAGTATATTCGTGATACATTAATTGCTAAGCTTGAAGAATTGTCAGCAGCTGATGCTTCTGAATCTTTGAAGGCTGCAATTGCTAAGTATATCGAAACAAAGGACAGCACAAAGGATAATGCTCCTGCAACAGATGCTCTTGTAGCAGAACTTGAAAAGAGCAGCAACGATATTGCTAAGTCTGTTCTTGAACAGAAAGACTACCTCGCTAAGAAGTCTGTATGGATTTTCGGTGGTGATGGTTGGGCTTACGATATTGGATTCGGTGGTTTGGACCACGTTCTTGCATCTGGCGAAAACATCAATGTTATGGTATTCGATACAGAAATGTATTCTAATACTGGTGGACAGGCTTCTAAGGCTTCTAACATTGGAGAAGTTTGTCAGTTTGCAGCAGCTGGTAAGGAAGTTGGCAAGAAGTCACTTTCTGAAATCGCTATGAGCTATGGTTACGTATATGTAGCACAGATTGCTCTTGGTGCAAATCCTGCACAGGCTCTTAAGGCTATCCAGGAAGCAGAAGCTTACAATGGTCCTTCATTGATTATTGGTTATGCTCCTTGTGAACTTCATGGTGTTAAGGGTGGTATGAACCACTGTCAGGACGAAATGAAGTCAGCTGTAAAGGCTGGTTACTGGAACTTGTTCAGCTTCAATCCTCAGCTTAAGGCTGAAGGTAAGAATCCATTCACTCTTACATCTAAGGAAGGTGATGGCACTTACCAGGCATTCTTGAACAACGAAACTCGTTACTCTTCACTTACTCGTAAGTTCCCTGAAAGAGCAAAGATTTTGTTCAATAGAAATGAGGAAGCTGCTAAAGCTAGATATGCTCACTTACAGAAGCTCATTGAGCTTTATAAATAAGCGTAGTTATTCATATGATGATGTAAAGGCAAGGGCTTAAAAGCCTGAGGTCAAAGAAAAGCCCGTTTTCAAGAAGCGTGATGGTTAAGCTTCAAGAAAGCGGGCTTTTTTATTTTTTGTTTCTAGTTCTTTATATTTATCTGGACTATCTCTGCATATTTGAAGAACATTACCCATTTTTTTAGAAAAAGATGTTTATTGTTCCAAGTATTGCTCCTATTATTGCTCCTAGATTTACAATAGTATCAAGTTCTTTTTTCATAACGCTTAATACAAGATTTTCTAATTCTAGAACATTCATCGCATTGATTTTCTCTTCTATCATGCTTGCAATATCAAGGTTTTTGGTAAGTCCTTTTATGGCACTGCTCATTGCTTTCTGGCAAAGGTTAGAGATAACTTCTCTAGTTTGTTCCTTGTTAATCCCCATGTCTGCAATAATCTGCATTGCAGTTTTCTGTTCTATGGAATCAAGGCTTTTTTCTACTTCTGGGGAAATATATAAGGCTCCCTTTTCATTGATAGAATTTTGCATTGAGTCACCTAGAGGTTTTAATATCGAATGAATTAAATCATCGGATACAAACATCTGTAGCATTGTGCCTGCAACTTTTTCTTTTATGGCGGAAGCTCCTTCTGATTCTACAATTTGAGATAAATTGATGTTCTTTACAGCTTGAAGTATTTGTTGTGTTATATAATCGGAAATCCTATTTTTTACTTCCGAATAATTTTCTTCAGAACCTGAAAGTGTTAAAAAATTATCTTTAAGAGGTTTTTCAAAACTTTCTATTACTTTATCTGCAATCCTATTTCTTAATTCTGGATTGTTTAATTTTTTCTCAATGTCTTCTTCTGTAAGAAGCATTGTTGATATTATTTTCCCCACTGCTTTTGCAAGACGAGGTTTCCCTTTGGGAATAGCCCCAGGAGTGAATGGAAGTTTATGTCCAAACACTTTTATTTCATTTCTAGGGAAAAACAACATTTTTACAGCTAAAAAATTAGTAAAATAACCAATAGCGGCTCCTACTACTGGGCCTGCAATATATCTAATAATCATGTTTATAATATACTAATGAAAAGATAAAAAAAATAGCATATCTGCTGTTTTATTTTTCAGCAAATATGCTATTGCATTTTACAAATTTTTAGAATTCCGTTGCATTAGAAATGAAACAAGCAATTCCATCTGTATTGTTTTTATAGATACCTCTTAGTTTTGTAATTATTTCCTTTATTACAGAAGCTTCTTCCTGTGTACAATATATGATGTACATCATATTGTATTGTGGCCATATTGCATCTCCAAATTTTGGGTCACTGAATCCAACACCCATTACAGGAAAAAGTTTTGTGTAATATTTACCAACATTGTTTGCTTTGAATTCTGTTATAAAGTCTTCTTCCAAAGCCTGGGAGAAGATTATTTCGATTCTGACTCTTTTTATATTAGATTTCAAAACTTCATTTTCCATTTATATTTCTCCTCCTTAGTCATCAGCTTTTATAGAATCTTTATCAGCTTTTACAGTTCGTGGTTTTCTGTTTCTCTGCGATTTATTTGTTGCTGGATTATTGTTTCTATAACCTCTGTTAGGTCTATAGGCTCTTTCTGATCTATAACTATCAGTTGTTGATTTTCTTACAGGTTTTTCTTCTTGATAGTCATCTGTTCTTATATCATTGCTTAATTTGCTTTCAGCTCTTCTTCTTTTTCTCAAAGATTTTCTTTCTCTATGATTGTTTATGATGAAATAAACTGTAGGCATTAAGAACAATGTCATTATAGAACCGAAGGTCATACCTCCAAATACTGTTAAACTAATTGGTTGCATTGATGCAGAACCTTCTCCAGGGAAGAATGCCATAGGAGCAAGAGAAATAACTGTTGTTAATGTTGACATTAAAATTGGACGTAATCTATTTCTTGCAGCTTGAATACAAGCTTCTTCAAGAGCTTGACCTCTTTTTCGCAAAAGATTTGTATAGTCAACAAGAACAATACCATTATTTACAATTGTGCCGACAAGAACTAGCATACCCATAATTGTAATAACATTAAGCTGTGTTCTTGTAATTGCATATATTGCAATAACACCTATGAAAGACAGTGGAATTGTAAGAATAACAATGAATGGGTCTACAAGAGATTCAAATTGGCTTGCCATGACAACAAATACAAGTAATGCAGCCATTATGATAATTAAACCGAAGTTCAAAACGGCTTCCATCATATCGGCAAAGTCTCCACTAAAGCCAATGGTTACAGCTTCATCTTTTGGAATATTGTCATCTATAAGTTTCTGTACTTCTGTTTGAACTTTATCAAGAGATAAACCTGAAAGAGGTTTTGCTGTAACGTGAATGATACGAGCCTGATTTTCACGGAATATTGTTACAGGTGCTGTAGATTCTCTATAATGTGCAAAACTTGACAGAGGAATTCTATTTCCAGAGCTATTTACAACAGAAATTGAATCCAAATCTCCAAGTCTAGCCTTGTCTTTTTCAGAGAGTTGAACAACTACGTCAATATCATCACCATTTTTTGTAAAACGGCTTGCTGTTGTTCCGTTAATTGCTCCATTAATTTCAGAACCTACGCTATATATGTTTAAGCCAAATTCATACATTTTATCACGGTCAACGATGATTTCTGCTTCCGGAAGACCGTCTTCCTGGTCACTATCAACTTCTGTTACATAGTCTTTTGCTTTTTCTTTTAGAAGCTCTTCTATTTGAGCTGCTGTTGAGCGAACAAGACTTAGGTCATCACTCTTTATGTTAATACTGAGTCCACTTGATGAAGAAGCACTGTTTGCATTTGAAGCAAATGCAAGGTCTGCACCAGGAAATTTGGTAAAATATTTACGAAGTTTCTTTTTTGCACTCTTTTCATTGTCATAGCCAGGTAAACGTTCGTCAGGAGGATAAAGAGTAAATACTATAGAACCTGTATTTGTTTCGGAACTTGCAGCCATCATGCTTGTTCCTCCAACTGTAACAGATGTGTATTTTACACCAACAAGTTCCTGCCCTGCCATTTGTTCCATTTCCCTTATTGTATCTTCTGTGACTTCAAGTCGTGTTCCCTGAGGAAGTGTGAAGTCAACTTCTACTGTATTGGCTGCAGATTCTGGCATGAAGATAAAGCCTACAAATTTAATAGCTCCAATAGATGCTACAAAAAGTAATATAAGTGAAAGGATACAAATTAATTTATGGTGAAGAACGAATTTAACGCCGTTTGCATAAGCTGAATCTAGATTGTCAAAGAATTTATTAAAAGCTCTGTTTATGCTGTATGGAATACCTTTCTTACCTGAATCAACTATTTTGTCGATTTTCATGTATTTTGAAGTAAGAACAGGTACAAGACATACTGCAACGATTAAAGAACATACAAGAGAAAAAATAATTGTGTATGCTAAATCGTTGAACATTTGTCCCATTATACCTAATGTCTTTTTGAAAAGAAGCATAGGAAGGAAGATACATACAGATGTAAGAGTTGAACCCATAATAGAGTTAACCATTTCCTGAGAGCCAAGTATAGCTGCTACTTTTGGCTTTGCATCTCTTTGTCTATAGGCATAGATATTTTCCAAAACAACGATTGAGTTATCTACAAGCATACCGATACCCAGTAAAAGACCTGCAAGAGAAATCATGTTGAGTGTGATTCCTTTGAAGTACATGAGCATCAGGGTAATCATTACGGAAATAGGAATAGAAAGACCTACTATAATTGTACTTTTTAGAGAACGTAAAAATACAAAAAGTACTGCAATAGCAAGTAAAGCTCCCTGTATAACTGATTTTACAACTTCATTGATAGTCTGTTCGATAATATCTGTTGTATTTGAAGTTTCGATAAGTTCAACATCTGTAGGAAGTTCTTTCTTTAATGCTACAATAGCTTTTCTTACTTTCTTTGCTGCACTTACAGAATTTTTTCCAGATTGTTTTTGAAGCATTAAAACTACACAAGGTTCACCGTCAAGGTAAGCAAGTGTACTTTCTGATTTATAACCTTCATAAACATCAGCAACATCACGAAGTCTGATTGTTTTTACTTCAGGCGGATTTAGACCATCACTAGCTGTCGCTTTGTAAGAAATTACTGTGTTTTTGAGGTCTTCTATACTTTGGTATTTTCCGTTTGTTTTAATTGTATAATTTACATCTCCACTTGTGATAGTTCCTCCAGAGCTTTGTACGTTCTGTGAACCAATCATTTGTGCAACTGTACTTATAGAAAGCCCATAAGCTTCAAGACGGTCTCTAGGAATATCTACATTTATAGATTTTTCTCGACCTCCCGAAACATTTGCAGATGCTATACCATCAATTTGTTCAAGGCGTGGAGATATAACATCTTCAGCATAAGTACGAAGTTCTTCTGGTGTTCTTGCTCCTCTAAGTGAAAGTGTCATAATAGGCATCATAGAAGGGTCAAGTTTCATTGTTATAGGAGAATCGGCATCTGCTGGCAAATAAGAGCGGATAAGGTCTATTTTATCTCTAATTTCATTTGCCGCATTATCAAGATTGATACCGTAATCAAATTCAAGGATAACAAGACTTAATCCTGATGATGATTGTGATTGTAATTTTTTTAAGCCTGAAAGACCTGAAAGGGAACTTTCTAGTGTTCTTGTTAAGCTTTGTTCTACTTCTTCTGGACCTGCTCCTGAATAAGAGGTATATACAATCATGTATGGTAAATCCATATCAGGATACATATCAACTGGGAGCTGTTTTGTACAATATACTCCTAGTAATATCATGATTAAGAATACAAGTACTGTGGTGGTAGGCTTATTTACACACCTTTCTGATAAAGTCATCTAAAAATACTCCTGTGTGTAAGCAATTAGTTTTTCTGCGATACAGAAACTACGTTTACTTTTGAACCATCATTTAATAAGGTTTGACCTTTTATAACGATTTCATCTGCTACTGAAAGTCCGCTTGAAACTTCTGTGAAATTATCTACAGTTATTCCTTCTGTTATTTGCTGCATTCTTACTGTGCTTTGAGTATTGTTACCCCTATTTGCAACTACAAATACATATTTATTGTTATTTTTTGTTACAATAGCGGTAGAAGGAATAATTATAGCATTTTGAATACTTGTTGTAATAAGTTTTACACGACCGTACATACCAACTTTTATACGTTTATCCTGAGGAACAAAGCGAAGTTTTGCTGCCATTGTTCTTGTTGATGTATCAAGAACAGGGCTTACTTCAAATACTTTTGCTGTAAATGATTCTCCAGGATATGCATCAAATGATACTATTGCCATTTGTCCTTCTTTTATACGACTTATAAAGCGTTCTGCAATATTAATTTTTACTTCAAGTGTATCTGTATTACTGATTGTTGCTATTGGTGATTGCTGAGAAACCATGGTACCAACTGTTGGAGGAATAGCCGTAATACGTCCTGCTATAGGTGCTTTTACAGGGCTGGCACTATAATTCATACCAGGGCGGCTTGCATCAACATAAGCTATTATTTGATTTTTAGAAACTCTGTCACCAACACTTACAGTTATGCGTGATACTTTTCCTGCCACATCTGGCATTACTGTAACTGCATTTAATGAAGCAACATCTCCTCCAAATTCGAGATAGTCGTCCATATTTTCTTCTGCTGTTATAAAGGTATCTATAGCATATATAGCTTCTACTTCTTCATTTTCTACAGCAGTTGCTTTTTCTCCAGGTTTACTGCAAGCTGTTGTAAATAGAGCTGCTGTTCCTATAAGTGCATATATAGCAACTTTTGAATAAGTCTTCTTCATTTTGTTTATTTCCTCCCAATGTTTACTTTTTCTCTGTAGTAGATAATGTTTCACTTGTTAAATCTGCATTCAATGTATTTTCCAAGTCAAATAAAGCTGATAAGTAATTATATTTTTGATTTACAAGTCCAAGTTTTGCCTGATTTAAGCTTTGCTCGGCATCTCTTAAATCAAGAAGTTCAGTTGTTCCGTTTCTATAGGCTCTGTAGGTCATGTCATAAGCTCTTTGTGCAAGCTGTACGCTTCTTGTCATGGAATCTATTTGTGCCCTTGCTTGATTTAATGTATCAACTGCTTTTCTAACAGAAATCTTCTGATTTTCTTTTAGAGTTTCCATTGTTATTTCGAGCTTTTTTAGATTTGCAGTTAAATCTTTTGCCTGCTGTCTGTTAGACGACCAGGGCAGCATATTTGTTATATTCCATGCCAGTGTGAGGCTTAAAGTTCCGCTATCATACCACATATCATCTTTGCCTATGTCTTTATAGAAGCTAAATGCATCTCCAAGATAAGCTGGGCTTAGTGAGTAATTTATTGATAATGCTGGTGTCCATGTTGAAAGGTTTATGGCTCCCAAACTTAATTTCAAGCTATCAATACTGCATTGTAGAGATTTTATATCAAGACTTTCATTTCCATATTTTGCTATTAAGTCGTCTGCCGTTATATCAATGTATTTTGGTGAAATCTCGCCTTCTAAAGCTACTTTTGTACCTACAGGCATTCCTATAAGGAATACAAAGGTATCGAGCTGCTGATTTAAATTCATTTCAGCTGTATCAACTTCAGGTTTTGAGTTCTCATAATTTACTTGTGTCTGTAAGAGACTAAGTTCTGGTATTGCACCATTTCTATAGTTTGTTTGTGCCTGTACCATTCTTTGTCTTGCGTTTTCAAGTGTAGCTTTTTGTATTTTGAGATTTTCCTGCTGTAAGAGTAAGCCATAGAAAATCTTTTTTATATTCATAATCTGTTCTTTCTGGCTTTGCTCGAATGTTATTTTCCCATTTTCATAGTCAGCTTTTGCAGCTTTTATCTGGTTTATGTATGCAAGGCTTAGGTTGAGTCCTATAGAAGCTCCCCCTACTACAGACCATCTTGCTTCTTCATCTTCAAAATCTGTTGCCGCAGCTGGTAAATTATGTAAAGGAGCTATTAGGTTATTATATAATGAATAATTTGATGGAGAATATTCATTTGCACGAGCTAATGTACCTGTTACTTGTACATTTGGAAGAAGTACATTCCAAGAGTATTTTGAGGCTCTTTCCTTTATTTCGAGGTCTATATCTGCACTTTTTAATGTACGGCTATTTTCAAGGGCATAAGAAACTGCCTGTTCAACAGAAAGCGAAACTATTTTTGTTTCAGCTATTTCTGTTTCTTTTGCAGTTTCTTGTCCCCAAGCCTGTATGTTGTACAAAGCTATTGCTATAAAAAATGCAGTAATTTGCATTCTTTTCATTTTTTTATTCCTCCTGAACTCCTATTTGTTTTCATTTTCTACAGTTGTTATATGAATTTAATTTAGTTATGCTATGTGTAAGACTTCCATTAGTCCTGCTACAAACCAAGTTAATGTAGTTATAGACATTAATAAATATAATACTATAACAACGATATTTCCTTTGCTTTTGCTTTCTTTGCCTTTAATTTTCATTGATAGCCTCCTATACCGAACTCTATCATATAGTAAATATCCTTTATGGCAGTCTGCATAATCTCTTTGCTGAAACCATTTGTCCTTCCATGAATGAGCAAGAAAATAGGTAGAATAAATAGCCAGCCTAGAATAATTGATTGCATATCACCTGGTATACCTAAATCTGGCATACAAGAAATAAACTTCTGATTTTCAAAAAAGTTTCTAATTCTTTCGTTGTTTAGAGCTTCGCTTTCTTCTTTTTTCTTTTCGATTTCGCTAAACTCTTTATTGTTGCTCATTTGTATCCATTTACAAACATCAATTATTTCTTCTCGTTCTGAGAAATATGCAAATTCCGTTTCAATAATAAGGTAGAGTTTTTCACCTGGAGTTTTTACGTTAACGATATTCTCCATTATTATCTTGTAAAGATTCTCTATCTCATTTGTTATAAGGGAATGAATCATTTCTGCTTTATTTGCAAAGCCTGTATAAAGGCTGCTTTTTGCCATACCAAGTTCATTTGCAATTCTTTCTACTGTTACATTTCTAATTCCGTATTTAGAAATTACAGTTGAAATTGCTACAAGGGTTTTGTCTATAGATTCAAAAGGCTTTGTTGCTTTTTTGCAAATTTCATCAATTTCCATAAAACGAAGTAATTGCATTTTTGCAGTTTTTTCTTGAAAGCCTTTTTCTATAAAACTTGCAATTTTATGAGAAAAATTTTGCAATTCGCATTTTTTTCCCTCTTCAAGTAATTGCGACCTGTATGTCAAAAATATTAGCATTGTAGTGCTAACAAATACGCTCTTAAAATATTGCGATAAACTCCTTATTGTGCCATCGTCGTTATATATGCTATTCAGGAGAACAATTCCATGTTGCCTAAGTTCTTTTACAAGATTATCTTCTGTAATTTCTGGCATGGAAACTAATAAATAGTTTAGATATTCTTGGTTTTCTCCTAAAAAACTTATTATAAGTGGTAAAGCCTCAGAATTTTTCATGTCATTGTAATATCTTTGCATATCTTCAAGGACCAACGATAATTCATTTATCATTTTGTTATGCATTGCTATTTCAAGTTCATTTTTATTTTTGAAATGCTTGAATATAGCAGCCTTACTAATTCCTACTTTTTCAGCAATTTTAGATAATGAAATATCTGTAAATATAGGTTTGCTATAAAAAGAGAATGCTGCACTTATAATTCTTTCTTTCGTATCTGCCATAATAAACAAAGTTACCGAACAGTCGGTAACTTTGTTAAAAGTACATTTTTATAAAAAAATTGTCAATTGAATATTAAAAAAATATGAGAATAAATGATTTGATAAAATATTCTCAGGTACGCTTTAGTACTTAACGAATATTATTGAGCTTCTGGTGTAGATGTCATGCTAGGACCTTTCCCTAAAGCACTTGCAACACGAGCTTTGAAGGCTTCAAGTCCTTCTGCTTTATATTTTTCTGCAAGTTCAAGAGCTTCCATTGCTTCTTTTTCTTTTCCCTTTATTGCATAAGCTACGGCAAGGTCTCCTTGAACAACTCCCAATCTAGGATTTAATTCACGTGATTTTTCAAGGTATGCAATAGCTTCGTCAAGTTTATTTTGAGTTAGATATAAAGCTCCTAAACTGCCATAGGCTTCTGGGCGTTTTGGTTCGCATTCTATGGCTTTTTTATATGCAGATTCTGCTTCTGTGTCATTTTCTGCATGATGGCTTAAAGCTCCTAGTAAAATCCAGCTACTATATTCTTTTGGGTGAATCTCAAGTGCTTTTTTATGATATTCAATAGCTTTGTTCCAATCCTGTTTTTGTACATATGTATTGGCAAGAAGGGTATATATCATTGCGTCTGAATAGTTTGTTTCTGATTCAAGTGCTGTGTTCAAATATTCTATAGCTTGGTCATAATCGCCTTCTCTAAAAGAAGTCATACCCTCATTTACTATTCTATCACCAGGTTTTGAACAACCGGTAACTAGAAAGAAAAGTGAACAAGCTGCTAATGTGCCAGTAATAAATTTTGTTGCTTTTATCATTTTATAACGTCCAGTAAAATAAAAAGTTGAGTAATAACAATTATATAAAATGTTGAAAAAATTACAAATACAACCTATACTATTTAAATATGGTACATCTTTTGCCCATTGCAAGCGGAAAAGGTGGAGTTGGGAAAAGTGCTCTAGCCGTAAGTCTTGCAATAAGTCTTGCCCAGAATGATAAAAAGGTTATTTTAGTTGACCTTGATTTAGGAGGGGCTAATTTACACACGTTGTTAGGACTCAAAAATAATCATGCGGGTATAGGAAATTTTATAAATAGGCAAATAAATGATGTATCGGCGTTGCTACAAGATACAGGTACTCCGAATCTGAAGTTTATAGCTGGTGACTGCTTACTTCCCGGTACGGCAAATATGGATTATTTGATAAAAAAGTCTCTGATTCAAAAATTGAGCACGCTTGATGGAGATTATCTTATAATGGATTTGGGTGCTGGAGCTGCGTATAATACGCTTGACTTTTTCCTCTTGACGCACAATTCTCTTATAGTCACAACTCCTGAGATTACATCGGTATTAAATGCTTATTCTTTTCTGAAATCATCTGCATATAGATTTTTGTCTTCTTTATTTTCTGCAACAAGTGCAGAACGTAAATTTATAAAAAAATATACGAATGAAGCTGCTGCCGGTTCAGAAACATCTTTTTTGGATTTATTAGACGATTTATATGAAGAATTTCCTGACTGTGCCGAACATGTCAAAAAAGAACTGGAATTATTTAGGCCTCAGGTTATACTAAATAATGGGAATGATTCGCATGATTTGGAAATGTGCAGAAGGTTGAGGGCATTATCTCAGAAAAAGTTGGGTATGGGTCTTGATTTTATAGGCTTTATTCCTCATGATGATAATGTATCGCTTGCCGTTGCACTACGTACTCCGTTGGTAGTTAGTAATCCGTCATGCAAATTTTCTTTGCAGGTGAAAGCTGCAGCAGAAAGAATTATGCTGCATAATTATAATTATAGCAGTGAGAGTTTTGATAATAATGCAGAAGATGCGGACCTGGAACAGCTAGGCCATGACTTTAGCGAGGGACATATATGAACAATACTGAGATTCGTGCCAAAATCAAAGACTACAGCAGTCAGATTGAAAAAAACTTCATGCTGCTTAGCGACAAGTTTCCAACATTGCTTAACAAGCAGGGCGGAACCTCTCTTGAAGAAATCCGTGACGTGTTGACAAAACTTGGCGATGGTAATTCAGTTGAAAGCGAAAAAGAAAAGAATATGCTTTCAGGTTATGGAAGTAAATATTCTAGCCTTTTTGATGAACTGAATCAGCGTATAAAAGACCTTGAAGAAGTAAATAGCCATGTAAAAGACATAAAAAGTGATAGTGAGGAAATGGAACTTATTGCTTTGAATGCTATGGTTATTTCAATAAAGTCTGGTGAAAAAGGTCGTGCATTCTCTGCCATTACAGAAAATCTAAAACGCCTTTCAACAGACATGATTCTTTATTCAAATAATCTTATTTCTGAAGAAAAACAATTACTTGACAGTATTACTTCTGTACAACAGATTTTTGGTGGTATTGTTGATTCTCAGAAGCAGTTAAGTAGTTTAGGTTCTACAGGAGCTAGTGGTATTTCTAGTTTAATTCAGAGAGCTTCTGAACCTCTTGATGAAATGAAATCTCTTACTGATTCTGTTTACAAGCCTATTCAAGCTGCAATGGAAGGTATTCAGCAGCAAGATATTATAAGACAGGCTTTGGAACATGTTCAGCTATATTTAGAACAGATTTGTGATACAGAAGATATTTCTTCTCCTGCTTCAGACCAAGACCTTGATAATCTTACATTTAATATTACTGTTCTACAGTTGTGTGAACGTATTTTGAATAATGTTGAGTCTGCATTACAGAAAAGCGAAACAATTTTCAAGAATAATTGGAATAATGTTACTTCTATTCTTGAATCTGTTGAACGCCAGAAAAATAGTTATATGGCTACTTTCCTGGGAGACCCCGCATCAAATCCTGACAGTATGCTTGCTGTTTTGAATTCGATAATTGATAAATTCCAGGGAATGCTTGGAGAATTTGCTCATTATCAGCTTGTACAGAAAGATTTAGTACGTACTTGTCAGAATATTAATGAAAAAGCTCGTACAATGTATGCAGTATTTGAAAATCTAGGACCTGTTGTTAATAGACTTCATCACGTTCGTATTTTGCAGCAGATTGAAGTTGCAAAAAATACTGCTATTTCTGATGTTCGTGATTCTGTTACAGATATGGAAAAGCTTATTCAGAGTGCAAATGGTTCTTTGGATAACATGAGAGCATTGATTGGCAACTTTATAGAACAGATTGGAACTTTACTTTCTTCTTTCACTTATTCTATTGCTCAAGATAATGCTGAAATGGCAGACTTAAGAAATAGTAAGAATGCATATTTCAATTCTCTAAAAGATGCAGAAGGTCGTTTGCATGGTTGTATACAGAACTTTTCTGTATTCCCAACAGGATTTGCAAAAGAGTGTAGAGATGTATCTGATTCACTTTCTTCAATCGAAGGTATTCAGAGTAAGTTATCGTCATTTATTCAAGAACTTCATTCTCGTTCAGAAGCTCTTGTACAGGAAAGAAATCAGGCATTCTCTGAAAGACAGATTTCATCTTGGACAATAAAAGATCCTAAACTCAATGATATTCAGAACAAGTTTAAAGCTTTGTCTGGACAAGATGGTTCTGTTCAAAGAGATATGAATGATGTAGGAGAAATCACTCTCTTTTAATGATGAACCGATATTACGATTCTCACTTCGATAAGCAGATAGTTACAATTTATCCCGGAGAGTTTTTTGCAACCTTCGGTGATGAATTGATATCTACTGTTTTAGGTTCATGTATAAGCATTACATTGTTTGACGAGAAAAACAAGTTTGGTGGCATGAACCACTTTATGTTTGCTAATACTAATAAAGATGGCTTAGCTGATGATGGTTTACAGGGCAGATATGGCGAATATGCTATAAAGTTGTTGCTTGAAGATTTATTAAAGCATGGAGCTGACAGAAAATCTTTAACAGCAAAAGTTTTTGGAGGCAGTAATGTTTTTAATCTTCCTCCAGATGCTGGTATCCAAGTTGGTGATATGAACATCAAATTTGCATTTGATTATCTAAAGAAAGAACAGATACCTATTGTAGCTTCTGATATTGCTGGTATATATCCTAGAAAGATTTTTTTTGATCCGAAAACTTCAAAAGTCTGGTTAAAGAGGATAAGAACTAGAAATGAGGATTCTTCCCTATTCTTGCAAAAAGAACAGCATTATCTTTTATCATCTGCTAAAGATAATGAAAAAATAAAAACTATTTTTACAGTTGACTTGCCAAAATTTGATGTTGCAGAGGCAAAAAAATAAAATCCCTGTTAATCAACTTTTATTCATAAGAGTAAAAGAAAGATTAAGAGGGATTTTTTATTTATATTATTCTACATCAGATTCGATTGATTGAAAGATTTTATGCAAATCAAGAATTAAAACAAAATTATTGTCTTTTTTTGCTACAGTTTTTATAAAATCTTTTCTATTGTCTAAAGCTCCAAAAGAAACATTTTCAGACTTTGTTAATTCCAGTCTAGATACTATATCAACATCATCTGCAACAAGTGCTACTGTCATTGGGGAATTTTCATTTTCCTGAGGAATTTCAGTAACAATTATAGAAGATTGTTCTATTGTTTTTTTTATTTCAAATCCAAAAAGTATTCGAAAATCAACAACCGTTACTACAGAACCTCTTATATTCATAACTCCTTTAAGATACGGGAAAGCCTTTGGTACTTGTGTTAGCGAAGAAAATTTAAGGACTTCCTTCACGAATGAAACTGGAATTGCGAACATTCCGTCTCCTAACTTAAATGTGAAATACGTTTCCTCTGATAATTTTTTTTCTTCCATAAGTTTGACCGCTCCTAAAAGGCATTATAGAATATTTATAACAATTTGATAGCTATACAATAAATTATATAGGACTTTGAACTAAAATCAATCAAATATATTTATTATTAGTGAAAGAATAAATATATTAAGCTGAAACGAAAAAAAAGTGTTTTATAATGATATGTATATAGAATAGATGCGATAATTATTTTATTAAATTTGTTCTAAATAAGGAAATGTCAGTTTATATTAGTCTTGTGGAGGTAAAAAGTGGACAATGCAGAAGAAAAATCTTTGAAAGAAATATTCTGGAAAGGTGCAGTTGGTATTGAACAAGCTCAATCTGCAAAACAAGAATTATTAGAAGCCTTTGAATCTGCTAGCGAAGTTCACTTAGACATTTCTGAGGTCGATGACTTAGACGTGTCTGCAATTCAGCTTATTTTAGCTTCATGCAAAGAAGGAAATAAGCGGGGAATTCCCTTCTCTTTGACTGGAAAAATACCAGAAGTCATAGACAGTTTCGTAAAAGAATGTGGTATATCATTGACTGATTTGAATGCAAAAACAAAGAACTGAAAGAGGTAAAGTTTATGCTTGAACATATGAATTCAGTTTTTCTTGAAGAAGCAACAGACCTTTTGGAGAACCTTGAAGGACAGCTTCTTACATTGGAAGAAAATCCACAGGATAGCGAAACTATAAGTGCAGTTTTCAGGGCTATGCACACAATAAAAGGCTCTTCTGCAATGTTCGGCTTTGATGGCGTATCAAAATTTACACATCAAATTGAAAGCACTTTTGACCTTGTCAGAAACGGTCTTGTACCTGTAACACATGAACTTATAAATCTTACTTTAACAGCAAGAGACCACATAAGAGATTTACTTAATGTAAATCCTGTACCTCCTGATATGCAGAAAATATCAGATAAAATTGTTGCTGATTTCCAGTCTTATGTTGCTCCTTATAAGCAAGAAGAAGATAAAACAGGTGCACAAAATTCTAATGCCAATCAAAATGAACCTGCTAAAAATAATAACAATGAAGATTCAGATATAGATTCTAAATCTACAAAAGAAACAACATGGCGAATTATGTTCCGTCCTTCAGCTGGTATTATGCTGAATGGAACTCGCCCGGCTTTACTTATAAAAGAACTGAATGAACTTGGTACAGCAACTGTAGTACCATTCTATGAAAATTTACCTGCATTGTCTGATATAGACCCAGAACAATGTTATTTTTCATGGGACGTAATTCTCACAACAGAAAAGTCTGAGAATGACATAAAAGATGTATTTATCTTTCTTGATAATGATTCAAAACTTACACTTGAGAAAATTGATATAGGTTCTACGGGAAATAAGAAAATAGGTGAAATTCTTATAGACCGCCATGAAATAAACAGAGAAGAACTTGATAACCTTATAACACAGCAGAAAAAGCTTGGACAATTACTTGTTGAAAATACAAGTATTTCTAAGCAGCAGATACAGTCTGCCCTTGCAGAACAGGAGCATATTACTAAAATTATTTCTGCTGGTAATAAGACTTCTGCAACCCCTTCACAACCGGCTAATCAATCAATCCGTGTTAATAGTGAAAAACTAGACCAGCTTATTGACCTTGTAGGTGAGATGGTCACATTTAATGCTCGTCTTGGACAACTTTCCCAGGATTTAAAACTTCCTCAACTTACTTCTTTAAGTGAATTGGGAGAAAGACTAATACTAAGTTTACGTGATACTTCTATGGATATGCGTATGCTTCCTATAGGCAGTATATTCAGTCGTTTCAGGCGTCTTGTGCGTGACCTTTCTAACGAACTTGGTAAGAATATAGAACTTGTAACAGAAGGAGCTGATACAGAGCTTGATAAGACTGTTATTGAGAAATTAAATGACCCTCTTGTACATCTTATAAGGAACGCAGTAGACCACGGTGTTGAAATGCCTGATGTAAGAAAAGCTTCTGGCAAAAATCCGCAGGGTACTGTAAAACTTTCTGCAAAGCATGCGGGTGCTTTTGTACTTATTTCTATTAGCGATGATGGTGCTGGTATTAATCGTGAAAAAGTAAAGAAAAAGGCTATTGATAAAGGAATTATAAAAGCTTCAGATGAATTAACAGATACAGAAATCGATGAACTTATTTTTAGACCTGGATTTTCTACTGCTGCAAAAGTTTCCGATATTTCTGGTCGTGGTGTAGGAATGGACGTTGTTAAAAAGAACATTACTGCATTGGGAGGAACTGTTGCCATTGAAAGTAATCCTGGTCATGGTTCAACATTCATACTAAAAATACCTCTTACACTTGCAATAATAGAGGGTATGCTTGTAAGTATTGGAGCAAATAAATATGTAATTCCTCTTACAAATATTGAAGAATGTCTTGAATATAATCCTGAAGATAAAGATAAAAATGCAATTTGCACTCATATAACTGCACGTGGAGAATTCTTGCCATGTATTAATATGAGAAAATATTTTGAAATAGAAGATGAAATCCCTAAAAATCTTCAAGTTGTAGTTGTAAATGACCAGAACAGTAAGATAGGAATTGTTGTTGATAGTGTTATTGGTAATCATCAAACTGTTATAAAACCTCTCGGAAAGCTATATAAAAATATAGAAGGACTTTCTGGAGCCACAATTTTAGGTGATGGTTCTGTTGCTTTGATTCTTGATATATTCAAGCTCTCTACTGTTATTCATTATTTGGAACAGGAAGTATCAAGAACTACTGTTCAATAGAGGGTTTTTGCTGAAAATGAATATCTTGAATAAGTCTTTTCTTTCAAAAAAAATGTATCTCCAGGCTGATGGAATGGCAGCAGCAAATTTATCTTTTAACATAAATGCCTTGCAAAACAATACATTAGTTCTTACAGAAGCTCAGTTCAATAAAATTGCTAACTTCATAGAAGAAAATGTTGGGATAAAAATGCCTCATTCAAAAAAATTAATGATGCAGGCTCGCCTTTCTTCGAGATTAAAAGCAAAAGGCTTTTCAAGTTTTGATGAATATATAAATTATGTATTTGCCAATCACTCTGCTGCACAAGATGAAATGGTCATGATGATTGATGCACTGACTACAAATCTTACGCATTTTTTTAGGGAATCTCCTCATTTTGATTACATGACAAGTACAGTTTTACCTAACCTCCTAGAAATGGGAATTACACGACCTGAATTATGGTCTGCTGGCTGTTCTTCAGGCGAAGAGCCTTATACCCTTTCTATGGTAATGCAAGAATATATGAGGGCTCATAAAGCCTCTTTTGCAGATTATCACATTCTTGCAACAGATATTTCCACAAGAGTTTTAGAAAAAGCTATGAATGCAGTTTATCCTATGGATAGTGTAAGTAAAATGTCTTTTGATATGAAAAAAAGATATTTTCTAAAAAGCAGAAATCCTGAAACACCTCTTGTTAGGATAAAGGAGGCTGTTAGAAACAAAGTTTCATTTCAAAGATTAAATTTTATGGATGAAAAATATTCTGTGAATAGCAAAAAGCATATTATCTTCTGTAGAAATGTGCTCATATATTTCGATAAACCAACTCAAGAAGCAGTTGTTTCAAGGTTGGTTGAACAGCTCGTTCCCGATGGATATTTGTTTCTAGGACATTCTGAAACGATATTTGGAATGAATCTTCCCTTACGAACTGTAGCTCCTACAGTTTTTCGTAAGCAATCCTAACGAGGTTGAATTATGATTCATGTAATACTAAAAGGGGTTAATAAAAAATGGCAATAAAAGTACTCATAATAGATGATTCTGCACTTGTTAGACAGACAATGACAGATGTTTTAAATCTCGATTCTGATATAAAAGTTATTGCGACTGCCTCTGACCCTATATTTGGTGTAAAAAAGATTCAACAGGAAAGACCAGATGTAATAATTCTTGATATAGAAATGGCAAGAATGGACGGTCTTACTTTCTTAAAAAAATTAAATGCAACAGTAGACCCAATACCTGTCGTCATATGCTCTGTTGGTGCAGATAAAGGTTCTCTAAATGCAATAAAAGCCCTTGAATATGGTGCTTGCGAAGTAATTGCAAAACCTGCATTAGGAACGAGAAAGTTTATAGAAGAATCAAGAACTTTTATAAGTGATGCTGTAAAAGCCGCTTATCATAGTACAGGAAAACTAAAAAAACTTATCCCTTCTCCATTAACAGGACTTGTACACAAAACAGCTTCTTCTATAGATATAAATAACTCTGAGGAAACGGATAGTTCTTCAAAAAGTATAAAAAATAAGAGTTCTTCTAAATTTTCAAATATACAACCAAAACTTTCTGCTGATGTTATGCTTGAAAAACCGTCTGCCGGGAATTACACTTTATTAAAGACGAGTGAAAGAATTGTTGTTGTTGGAGCGAGTACAGGAGGAACAGAAGCTCTAAAGGATTTTTTAGAGATGCTTCCAGAAAATTCTCCTGGAATTGTTATTGTGCAACATATGCCAAAACATTTTACAGCAGCTTTTGCACAGCGACTTGATGGACTTTGTCGCATACATGTAAAAGAAGCTGAAGATGGCGATAAAGTTGTTGCAGGACAGGCGTTAATAGCTCCTGGTGACTATCATACAATGTTAAAAAGAGATGGGAACAAGTATTTTGTTGATGTAAAAGATGGTCCACTTGTTTCTCGTCATAGACCTTCTGTAGATGTTTTATTTCGTTCTGCGGCTCGTTATGCAGGACAAAATGCAATAGGAATAATAATGACAGGCATGGGCGATGATGGTGCTCATGGAATGAAAGAAATGCATGATACAGGTGCTTTTACTATAGCACAAGATGAAGCTACTTGTATTGTTTATGGAATGCCTGGTGAAGCTGTTAAACTAGGAGGCGTAGATAAAATTGTTCCTTTGCAGGATATAGCTGCAACAATGCTTTCTGCATTAAGGAAGTAAATAGAATTAGATAGAATAAAATTTAAGTATTATAAATAAATAAAATATATAAGCTATTTATAATACAATAATAATATAGGAGTAATAAATGGCAGGAAAGAAGATTTTGGCTGTAGACGATTCAGTTTCTATTAGAAAGAGTTTAAGTTTTATCCTCGAACAAGAAGGATATGAG
>JAILNT010000178.1 GCA_024691265.1 Treponema sp.
GGACCTATAGAAGCAAGACCTGTTAATCCAAAAGCATCAGATTCTTCACTACTTTTACCCCCAGAGCGAACTGCAGACACTCCAAGACCTAAAGACATTATAAAAGGGACTGTCATAGGACCTGTGGTAGCTCCTCCTGCATCAAAAGCAACTCCCTGAAATTTTACAGGAGAAAAAAAAAGCCAAGACAAATACAAGCACATAAAAAAACACAAGAAGAACATTAAGAGGGATTGAAAGAACAGACCTTAGTAAGCCTATTGCAACAAAAAAACCTACTCCTACTGCAATAGTTATTATCAAAGAATATTTTCCAACTCCTGGACTTGCATTTTTTATCTGGTCAGCAAGAACTTGAACATCAGGTTCTGCAATTGTAACCATAAAACCTATTACAAAAGCTACAAATAAAAGTAAATATAGATTTTTTTTAGAAATAAGACTCACACCTATTTTTTCTCCAGTTGGTTGAATACCGATATCAACACCCAAAAGAAAAACTGTTAAACCTATTATTAAAAGAATGCCTCCTACAATAAAACGTAATATAATGTCATTTCCTAAAGGTGCAATTGTAAAGTTCAAAAACAAAACAATAAGCATAATAGGCACAACACTATTTAGAGTCTCTTTAAATTTAGTAAGTATATTCATTTATCTTATTTCTAAAAAAAAATTTTAGCTAACTCCCTATAACTTAAATTTATTTATAACAGTTCCAGCCTTTAGCTTCTATACCAGAAACCCATTTTGAAGCCCAAAGCTTCGCACCTTCAAGGTCATGGTCTCTATAATTACCACATTCTGTTTCTGTTGTTGCAGGAACAGCCTTATCCCAAACAGCAACTTTACGAAGGACATTTAAAAGATGTTTTGCAACATATTCTTCATCATTATCACCAAATAAAGTAAAATAAAAACCTGTACGGCAACCCATAGGACTAAAGTCAATAACGCCTTCCATCTCGTCTCTTATATATTCAGCAACAAGATGCTCTAATGTATGAATGGCACCTGTTGTCATGAACTCTTTATTAGGCTGGGCAAAACGAATATCAAATTTTGTTATAACATCACCTTTAGGGCCTTCCTTACGAGATGCAAGACGAACAAAAGGAGCTACAACCTTTGTATGGTCAAGATTAAAACTATCTACATTATATTTCTTTTCTTTTGAATCCATAAAAACACCTCTTAGTATTATTATAAAAAATCATTATATCCTTGGTAACATGTGCAATACAAGTTCCGCACTCATCTTAGCAGCAAGCTCTTCATTAAAGTTGTAAGTATTCTCACCATTATCATCAGCCATATCACTCATACAGCGAATAATGATAAAAGGTATCTTACACAAATAAGCAGCATGAGCAATAGCAGCTCCTTCCATTTCAACACAAGATGGATTACAAAGAGAACGAATATTTGACTTTTGCTCTTTTGAAGAAATAAACTGATCTCCGGAAGCAATTCTTCCGGCAATAATCTTATGTCCTTCAAATAAGCTTCCTTTTTTAGTAGCTAAAGAATCAAAAATTTCAGTAGAAAGATTTACAAGCTTTTCATCAGCAACAAAATCAGAAATATCCATTTGAGGAATAACACAAGGTTTATAACCAAAACCCGTTACATCAAAATCATGATATATAGCATCAGTAGAAACAACCATATCAAGAACAGTCAAACCTGAAGCCATAGCTCCTGCAATACCTGTATTAATGATATGAGTTACACCAAATTGAAGTGAAAGACGCTGTGCACATAAAGCAGCATTAACTTTACCAATACCACTTCTAACAACAACAACATCAACACCTTCTAATTTTCCTTCGTAATAAGAAAGACCTGCCGCAACAGTTTCTTTTGGAGAAAGCATCTTAGATATAAGAAGTTTTACTTCTATTTCCATTGCACCAATAATTCCAATTTTTACCATAAAAAGACACTCCTTGCGAAATACTCATAAATGTTCACTAATTTACATAAATATGTCGGTCAAATCATAAAATAAATAATTGACATATTTACTTAACCGTTTTATATTTAATATAGCAGCAAGAAAAATAAAGCCGGTCATTGTTCATCCTCCTTTACGTGACCGGCTTTTTTTATTTTTCAATCAGTATTCTAGCACAATTTCAAAAATATATCACAGCAGCGTCTCTCATATATTCTTTTATTTTTATAAATAGTTTGATATACTTAATAATAATGAGAGAGAGCGAAAATAAGGAAGCCGAGCTAACAAAAATAAAAAAGGCTGTACAATCAGGCTTTCCTATAACCATAACAACATATACATTACCTCACGAAACTGAAATATATATGGGACAAGTTCTGTCGATGTTCTTAAAAGAAATAAACCAGGAATATATGACAGAATATTTAACCTATTGTTTAGGTGAACTTGTAAACAACGCAAAAAAAGCAAATACAAAACGTGTATACTTCAAAGAAAAACATTTAGATTTGAACGATAAAAATCAATATAGACAGGGTATGATGAATTTTAAGGAAGATACCTTAAACAATATTCATTATTACCTAAAATTACAGGAAGAAGAAGGACTTTATGTTCGACTGATACTTCAAAAAAGAAAAAATAAAATTCGTATTGAAGTCAGAAACAATGTAGAACTTTCATTCTTTGAATATGCCAGAATTCACGACAAAATGAGTCGTGCACAACAATATACATCTGCAGACCAGGCTTTAAAACAACTTATAGATGACAGTGAGGGAGCAGGGCTTGGACTTGTAATAATGATATTGATGCTAAGAAAAATTGGACTTACAGAAGAAAATTATCAGGTTCTATGTGAAAATGGAGAAACCATAACAAGAATGATTCTTCCAATAAGCAAAGAAACTCAAAAAAATATTTCTATGCTTTCTTCTGAATTTGTAAGTTTTATAGACAATCTTCCTCAATTTCCAGAAAATATATCAGCCGTAAATAAAGTACTTGAAAATCCTATGTCTAAAATGTCAGATATAGCGGAAAAAATAAGTAATGATGCTTCCTTGACAGCAGACTTATTAAAACTTGTAAACTCTGCTAGTTTTGGAAGAAGTATCAGATGCCATTCTGTAGGAGATGCAGTAAAACTTGCCGGTATAAAAGGTATAAAAAATATGCTCTTTTCTATTGGTACAATAAAAAATCTTGCTTCAAAAGATGAAACTGCACAAAAAAAAGCACTATGGACACATGCTTATAAAACAGCTTTTTATTCATATAATCTTGCCTGGAATTTTTTTGGCAAGAAAAAAGAATATTCTGATTTTGTAGAAGATTCCTATATATGCGGACTGCTTCATGATATGGGCAAGATAGGCTTTGAAACCGTACACCCGGAAACCTTAGATAAAATAAAAGAACTTTGTACACAAAAAGGACTTGAAGCTGGGGTATTTGAAAAACTTATAGCTGGAGTCGACCATTGTGAGATAGGAGCTTCAATTGCTGAAAAGTGGAATTTTCCAGATACAATAACTGAAGTTATTCGCTACCATCATGACCCGGAATGTGCTCCACAAAAAATTAGACCGCTTGTAGGAATAATTTATTTAGCAGATATGATTATTCACTATCAAAACTATGAAATCACTTTTGACCAGCTAGACACGGACATATTAAAATATTTTGGCTTACTTGATGAAAATAAATTTGTAAAACTGTCAGACATGTTAGCAGAAGCATTTGCAAGAAGACAATAAATACTTGACTTTTGTACAGACAAAAAAGATACTTTAACCTATGAAAACCTCAAATAAGTTTACATTAGTGCGTATAATATATGCACCTATCTTTTTTATTCTGTACTTTCTTCCAAAATGGATTCCTACAGAAAACGGTTCAATTTTGAATATTGCAACAGTTTGTATAATGTTTCCTTTATTGGCATTTGCAGAATATACAGATTATCTCGACGGACATTTTGCAAGAAAACACAATGAAGTAAGTGACTTTGGCAAATTATTCGATCCTTTTGCAGATGTAATCCTTCACCTTACATTACTAGCTTGTCTTATGATAGATAAGTACATGCCAGCAATTCTTTTCATGCTCATTTTCTATAGAGAATTTGGAATGAATTTCGTAAGAATGGTAGCTGCAAAACAGGGAATAGCAATAGCAGCAAGAAAAGGCGGAAAGTTCAAAACAGTATCTTACATAGTTTCAGCACTCTACTGTTTATTTCTTGAAAGCATTCAAAGAATAGGTCTTGTAGCTTCTGAAAATCTTACAAATTTCAGATGTATAGGAATTGTATTATTTTGTATTTGTACAGTAGCCGCATACGTAAGCTTTATAGATTACCTACGTACTTTTGGCTCTGCACTAAAAGGAAATAAATAATTTTTTTAATTATATAAACTAATATCTACGTCTTCTATTATTACTTATAAGTATAAGGCGTAGAAGATTTGCTATTGCAGTAAGAGCACTGGCTACATAAGTCATTGCTGCTGCAGTAAGCACTTTTTTAACACCAGAAAGTTCATCTTTAGTTAAAGTACCAGACTGTTCTAAAATCTTAACAGCTCTAATAGAAGCATTAAATTCAACCGGTAAAGTTACAAGATAAAAAAGAACAGCACCTGCAAAAAGCAATATTCCAAGCTGTAATAAAAATTGCATACCAGTTATAAGCCCTAAAATAGCAAGAGCAGGACCTGCATTAGAACCTATATTTGCAATAGGAACGAGAGTACTACGAAGTACTAAAGGACCATATCCTACCTTATGCTGAATTGCATGGCCTGTTTCATGGGCAGCAACTCCAACCGCAGCAATAGAAGTATTTCCATAAACTGGCTCAGATAAATTAAGTGTCTTATTTCCAGGATTATAATTATCAGTAAGACTTCCTCTAACGGCTCTTATCTGCACATCAGATATTCCAGAATAACGCATAAGATATTGAGCTGCAGCAGCACCTGTAATTCTTGCCTGGCTTTGAACTTTAGAATACTTTGCAAATGTAGATTTTACCATATATTGAGCCCATAAAGACAATATAATTGTAGGCACAACAAGAACTAAATAATAATAATCGAAATACATAAGCTCTTTCTCCTTATTTAAATATACTGCTTTATCTTTTTATGCTCGATGTTCTTTGTTTTTACTGCAATAATATAGCTTCCAAACATAATAGTAAGGGCATCAATTCCGGCAGCATAAGCACAAATTATAGGTGAAGCAGATTTCAAAAGAAGATACCCAGAAGCAAATCCTTTACCATACATATTGCACAAAATAGTAAGAGCTATAAATGGACCACTAACGCTATGACCACCCATAGCAAAAGAAAGAAGAAATGACATTAAACCAATTTGTAAAATATCATTAATCTTTATATCTATGTATGAATAAGAACGTAAAATTATAATAAAGCTTACAGAAACAACTAAAGCAGCTCCTCCACGACCAAAAATAGAAAGTAGAGGCATTGCAACAGCATTAGTTCTTCTTCTTATACCAAGACTTTCTTTTCCATGTCTCATTGCAAGCCCTAAAACGAGATTTGTATCACCACTGAAAAAACCTGCAAGGAAAGGACAAATTGAAGCATACAAAACCTTATAAGGGTGAGGGTCATGGCAAAGGAAACGAAGAATAAGAGGGTAAATCAAAAACGCAATAAGTAAAAGATTTACTGTAAGCATTATGATTAAAGGCGTAAGGACACCAGAAACTATAACAGCTGAAAAATCTATACACCAGCGGAAAGCAAAAGCAACCATACCAATTGCAAGAATTTCAGAAAAGAAACTCATCATTGCATAGCAGACTTTTGAAACAGAATCTAAAAGAAGAACAACTTGTCGAGATTCTATTTTATCTCCTGTACAAGCACCTCCAAAAAAACCTGCAAATACAAAGCATGGTAAAAGGAATACACCTTCTTTTATTGTATCAAATCCATTATATGGGAAAACGCTTAAAATTAACTCTTTTACAGATAGACTAACTTCCTCAGAACTTTTTTCCATACTAATTGGGATAGGTGGCATCTTTACAATAAGAGCTGAAACTTCTCCAATAACAGTAAGTAGCAAAGAAGAAAGAAGAATTACAATAAATATCCAAAAAGAACTAATAACTGTAAGCCCTTCGTCCCTTAATTTGAAAACAGCAATACTTACAGAAAAGAACATAAGTGGTAAAAGTGCATAACGTCCAAACCGCGTAAAAAACTCAGTTAAAAACGAAAGCACAGTATTTAATGTTTCAGAATCATTAGGGAGAACAAAAAATGAAATAACGCCAAGCACTATGCCTAGCAAGAATTTTAACCAAAGTTTCATAAATAAAATTATAGCAAAAAGAATACAGAGCAACAAGAATAACAATCATATCTATATCTTTTGTTTTATATATTTATATGCTATAATCTACCTGTTATGGAAAAAAAGCTTTTATTGGCAGGAAAAGACATAAATACAGCTACAGAATTTATTCAAGAATGCGAAAAAAACGCAAGACAAGCCGTTTTCACTTCAGACCAAGAAACAGAGAAATCTTTTCTTTGGCACCCTTCGTCACCAATATCAGCAAGAGCTCTTATAGTAAAGGCAGAATCAAAAATGCACAGCATTGATGAAGCTGTTCTATATTTTGACGAACCATACTATACAGAAAACTTTCCAAAGTTTACAACACAGGAATGCAGTAAAGTTATAACCGAGATAACAGCCGGTTTTCAATATCTTACTCTCGAATTAATTTCACGATTTGAAAAGAAACCTTCGTCAAACTTTCTTTCTACTTCTCTCTCTCAAGAACAAAATACAGAAACAGAAAAGAAAAATCCTAAATTAGTATTCATAATAAAAAAAGCTTTAAACAAATCTCTGCCTCATATAGCTGCTGCAGCATCTTCTTTCATGTCTTTTGCAGAATCTATTGCAATTATGTATCATGAACAAGAAAAAGCTCCTATAAACGTAATGCTTGTTTTAGCAGATAGCGATAACGAACTTAAAACAGAAAATGAAATCGCAAAATGGCTTTGCAATTACATAGATGAATCAGACCAAAAGGGTAAATCTCATCAAAATTTAAACTGGGTACGTCCAGGTGCAAAAGTTTCCCGCGGAATATTTTCTTTTAGATAATTTTTCTAAAAATTTCACATTAGTTTTAATCCTATTATTACCCTGCATCAATTCCCCTTAGAGGGGAGTTGATAGGAACTTTCAAACACTATGAATAAATATTAACTCTTCTTGTATCTGTTGTTTTATTACGCTAAAATAATTCCTTGTGCAATTTGATAATCCTTTAATAGTCCAGACGGACAGAACAATTTTACTTGATGTTCATGCTCCAAAAGCGAAAGAATGCAGAGATGCCTTAATTCCTTTTGCTGAATTGGAACGTTCACCAGAACATATACATACATATAGACTTACACCTCTTTCATTATGGAATGCTTCATCAGCAGGTTTCACTCCTAAAGATGCAATTAAGGTATTAAACGATTATGCCCGTTATGATGTGCCACAGGCTGTTACAGTCTGGATAGAAGAAACAGCGGGAAGATTTGGAAAAATAAGGCTTGTTACAGCTCCTTATATCATGGTTCCAAAAAATTTGGAAAATCCAGACGGAGAAAAAGTAAAAGAAGAGTATCTTTATCTTATAACAGATTCTTTAGCCGTTTATAAGGAAATAGCAGCCCTTCCTGTAGGAAAAAAATATTTAACAGAAACGGAATATATAGAGCCTCAGGAAAAAGAACAAACTGTAGTAACAGAAGATGAAAAAAAATATTGTTTCTCTCTGCATTTAACAGATAGAGGAATTATAAAGCAGGAATTATTAAAATGTGGCTGGCCTGTAAAAGATGACGTTGTATTAAGAGACGGAGAACCATTAGAAGTATCTTTCAGAGATACTACAAAAAGCGGTAAAAAACTTATAATTAGAGACTATCAAAAAGAAGCTGCAAAATCGATAG
>JAILNT010000205.1 GCA_024691265.1 Treponema sp.
AATTTCAACAGGATTTTTTTTTGCTTATTGCTATATTATTTATAATAACAACAAGCAAAGTTAATTAAAAAAAATATTTATAATATTTCTTCTCCGAATACCATTAACTGGCTAAGAGCAGGGAAAGGAGAATGTTCATCAAACCTGACAAGTTCACAAAGCTTTAATGAATTAACAACTTTTGAATCAAAAGAATATTCCTGGGCATTCTTAGTTTCTTTAAAATTCAATTCCAATTCACTATTATCTGAAAAAATCACCTTACCCTTTTTCCAGCAGGCATCATGAGGAAAATCAGCTCTAAGATATATAACAAGTTTATCAATTTTTACATCGCGTCCAAAATCTAATTTATATTCTGCATTTGGATTCTTATTTATTCCCCAGCTTGTCCAAGGCCATTCTCCATGCATATCATTTGCAATCAAACCGTCTATAGCATTACGGGCAACAAAAACAGATTCTCCCCTAGTTTCAACATTAGCACTCGCATGAGGATAAAGACTTTCATTTCCATGGCAGTCATATGGATTTAAGGCAAGATTTTTTCTAGCAAGAATTTCATCAGAAAAAGCTTTTCTTATATGAAGATAATGTCTTTCTCCTGTAAAACATAAAGGGCTATAAGAAAGTTTTTTTTCGCCAAAAGGAATTTCAAGTTTAAAGCTCCCTGTTAGATATGCAAAGATTTCGTCCATTGCATCATCAAGACGAAGCATTACAAAAGCAGTTTCATCTGTAGATATTTCTATAAAATCTCCTTCATGATAACAAGACTTATAAACAAGAAATACATCGTCTACATCTTCTTTTTCTGCAAGAATATTTGAAAGACTGTCTTTTATAGATATGGTTAATTTCATTTTTACACTCCAAAAACACAACTTTTATAAAAATTATACAACAGTTTATGTTTTCTATGTAAAAAATCTGAAGTGAATAAAAAAAATAAAGCCCATTCCTTAACTTAAAATGCAATAAATAGCATAAAAGTTAAAAAATGAGCTTTTAGTATAAAAGAAACTCTATCGAAATTATTTCTTTTCAGACAAAGCCTTAATAACAGCAGTGTTAGCAGCGATTCTCTTAACATTCTTTGCTGTGTTTACTCTTGTCAATTTGTTAGATTTCAATGGTCTAAAACGTCTTGCAAGTCTCATTAGGACACCTCATAATATAAAGTTGTTTTAGCATGATAACATAAATATCAAATAAATATCAAGCTTCCTATTTTTATATTACTATAGCTTTTTCCAGTAATATTCATAACTTCAACTCCCCTCTAAGGGGAATTGATATAGAGTTAACATAAAGGATATTTACGGCTAGAATATATAAAATACAGAGTAAATGAGATTGTACTAAGTCCCCATGTAATAGGATATACCCAATTAACAGTCATTATACTTCTGTAAAAGATACCTCCAATAGCAAGAATAGAAACTCTGACTACACACCAGCAGGCAAGCATAACAAACATAGGAACCATAGCTTTTCCCTTTCCCCTGAAAATAGACGCCATAGCATGAGAATATGCAAGCAGACAATAGAATAAGGCACATATTCTAGCTCTTTCAACTCCATATTTCACACAAAGAGGAGTATCATCAAATGCCTTTATAAGAAAAGGAGCAAAAATATATATTAACAAGCCTATAATTTCTGCAATAGTAACACTGCAAAAAGTCCCAAACAAGGCTCCTTTTTTTACTCTCTCAAATTTCTTAGCACCCATATTTTGACCTATAAAAGTAGTCATTGCCATAGTAAAACTTGTTATAGGCAGGAATGCAAAACCTTCCACTTTAGAATAAGCTCCAGAACCTGCCATTGCCATTTCACCAAAATAATTTATATAAGACTGTACTACAACATTAGCAAAACCTATTATAGAATTCTGTAAACCGCTTGGAATACCAAGTTGTACAATCTTTTTTATCATACTAACATCGATATGAATCTTATTAACTTTTAGCCTATAATCATAAGGCACTTTTAAAAGCAGACGGAAACATAAAAAAGCACTGATAAATTGAGAAATTATTGTTGCTAGGGCTGCATAAGCTACGCCTAAATGAAAAACGGC
>JAILNT010000234.1 GCA_024691265.1 Treponema sp.
GGACAGCAGCAGCGAGTTGCAATTGCAAGAGCTCTTGCTACTAAGCCTGAAATAATATATTTCGATGAACCTACTTCAGCTCTTGACCCTGAACTTATAGGTGAGGTTTTGACTGTTATAAAACAGCTTGCTGATGAAGGAATGACAATGATAATAGTTACTCATGAATTGAATTTTGCAAAGCAAGTATCAAATAAAGTCATTTTTATGGAAAACGGGCAAATTATAGAAAGTGCTTCAACAAAAGATTTTTTTGAGAATCCAACTACGGAAAGAACAAAAGAATTTTTGAAAAATATGAATAACCACTGAGTTATTAAGTATCAGGGAATGATACAGGGAGATAAATGAATGAAAAGATTTTTATTGAGAAAGATACCAACAGTATCTTTTGTATTTAGTTTATTGGCTATTTTTGCTGGCTGCTCAAAAGATAAAAATACTTCTGGCGACTTGCTTTCAAAAATACAGGAGAAAGGCGAGATTACAATTGCTATGGAAGGAGCTTGGGCACCATGGACATATCATGATGAAAACAATGTTCTTGTAGGTTATGATGTTGAAGTTGGAAAGAAAATTGCAGAAAAGCTTGGCGTAAAGGCAAAATTTGAGGAAGTTGATTGGGACGGAATCTTTGCCGGTATAGATGCTGGTCGTTATGATATCGCCTGTAATGGTGTTGAAGTTACAGATGAACGTGGGCTAAAATACGATTTTTCTGAACCTTATGCATATACACATACAGCTTTGATTGTAAGAAATGATAATGATTCTATAAAATCTTATGAGGATTTGAAGGGAAAGACAACCACAAATTCAATTGGTAGTACTTATGCAACTTTAGCTGAAAGCTACGGAGCAAACGTTAATACAATTGATACTTTTGATGAAACTTTGGAGCTTGTCCTTCATGGTAGAGCAGATGCAACTTTGAATGATAATGCTACTTTTTATTATTATCAGAAAGTAAAGCCAGATAATCAATTTAAGGTTGCTGCATTAACTGAAAATGCGAGTCATGTTGCCATCCCTATGAGAAAGGGTGATAGTACTGCAAGTTTGAAAGAAGCTATAAATAAAGCTATTGCAGAAATGAAGGCTTCTGGAGAACTTCAAATGATTTCTGAAAAGTATTTTGGAGCAGACCTTACAAAATAATTTTTCATCATTATTTTTATTTTGTTTAGATTAAGGCGAGAGAATGCTAGTTTAATTTTTACTGGTATTCTCTCGCTTTTTTTTATAAAAATATTTCTTGACAAGTGGTGATAGTGATTCTATCATTTATATTTGATAGGGTTACTATCATGTATAGATGTGAAAGATATCAGTGATGAAGAAAACGGAGGATACTTTATGAAAATGTCCAGTAAAACAAAAAGAATCATAGCTTCTGCTGCAATTACTTTTTTGACAACAACAGCTTTTGCAGATACTCATGAAACTTTGAATAAGTCGTTAAAGACGCCTCTTGGCAATATTTCTTTTGGTGCATGGGGACGTTCAACATTTGAATTTGGAAATGAAAAAACAACTACAAAGATTGATGTAGATGGTGGAGCAATGGATTCTACATATAGGGCACTTGCTGCTAGTGGTGATTCAAATTATGCTGCCTTAACTCAATTGTATGGTATGGAAACAGATAGCTCTTCTTCAAAGAATTTTGCTCAGCTTGACCCTGATTGGTCATATGGAAGTAGAGTCGGTTTCTGGATTATAGGTAGAACTGATGATGAGAAGTTTGGTTTTGATTTTAACCTTGATTCTGATGCAAGAGCTTTATTTGTTCATAAGCTTTATGATGCAAATGAAGATGAAGATGATGTAAATTATAATGAAGATGGAAAATATGCTGTTGCCATTGGTGACCAGGCTAAAATGTGGGCAATTCTTGATGCTGAAAATCTAGGTCTTTCTAATAAAATTGCTTTCGGAAAGATGAGAGAACAGGAATTAAGAGGCTCAATAGGTGATTTTGGTCAGAGAGAATCCAGTGATGTAAAATCTGAAGATGATATTTTTTCTGAATTCTGGCCTACAACAGGTTTATTTATCTCTAGCTCTGGTATGGAAGGTTCTTTGCTCGAAGGCTTTTATACAGCAGCTTGTATTGACCTTTCTGGTACTCTTGGAACTAGTGCTGCTGATACAGACAGAAGTGAAGATGTTAATTTGTATGATGCAATGAGAACATTGCAGGCAGGTATTGGCTATACAATTCCAGGTATTGCCCAGATAAAAGCTCAGTATTGGGGTGATTCTATTTCTGCTTCAAATTACAAGTATGAAGAGAGTAAATATGCAACAGCTCGTGCTGCGGGTTATGATATGAATGACTATTATGGCCGCATGGAATTTGGTATTGATTTCTTAGGCTTTATGGGAGGAGCAACAGGACTTTCTGATGTAGATTTAGAAAAAACTCCTAATGCAAATCTTATTGAGCTTGGCTTTAAACTTCCTATAGTAACTCGTGAAGAACTTCGTGAGTATGACCCTGAAACTTTCTATAACTGGTATGCTTGTCTTGGAACAATGGGTGTTATTCAAAAGGGCTTTATCCTTTATAAAGGTCATATATGGGGAGGACAAGGAACTTCTAACCTTTCTCAGTATACAGATGTTACAGGAAGCGGCTCTGGTATTGTAACCCTTGATAAAGGAAATGGAGCAGATATTCTTATGGCAGGCTTTGATTTCTTAACAGAAGTTTGTGTAAATCCATTTGGAAAACAGAATCTGTTTGTAGGTCTTTCTGGTAATTACAACATAACTTCCGCAAGTGGAGAAGATTCAACATACAGTAACCTTGAACTTAGACAGCATAATATTGGTGCAGAAGTTTATGTGAAAAAGACTTTTGGTGCAAATAATTATCTTTTTGCAGGTGTTGCAGACAGATTTACACTTGCTACCATGGACGGAACAATTACAGCATCAGCTATTGATATTTCTTATAAAGGAACATCAAACAAGCTTTATATTCCAATCGGTATAGAAATGTTTTTCTAATAACTGAAATAAAATAATTAAGAAAATATAGAAGGAGTTATCAATATGAAAGCACAGTTATTAACGAATGATTATTTTTATGAAGGCTCGAGAGAGACTGACAAATGTCATAGAGAATTAGCTGTACTTTCTATTGATGATTTGATAGAAAAATGTGTAGCAAAAGAAAAAAAAGCTTTTTGCCATGCCAATGATTTTGCTTTTTATGCTTCTGGCTGGCAAAGCTGGGGTTTTGGAGGAGAAATAGATAAAGGAGAATATGAAAAAAAGTATTTTCCTATAGTTCCTCAATGGAAAAAATATTTCAATGTGTCAGGTTCTTTACCAAAGAGAATATTTGGAGGTAAAAAAAATCCTAAGAATCGAAAACTTTTAGCAGGATACTTTTTCATCTATTTTCGCTGGAATTTAGGACAGCATGATGTATATCTTGCAATAGCTTCTACTGGAAATATTAAGGAAAGTTTAGAAGATAAAGCTTTACCACCTGTAAAATATTATGTTGACAGAAAAACAAGAAAAATATCCGTTACAGTTTATTCAGATGGAAAAACATGGACTACAGGAGAAAAAATAGCTTCTATTTCTATCTTTGCAGCTAATGATTTTTTTGAATTAAAAGATACTGTAGAAGGACTTTATGCAGCTGATAAAGAAATACGTTTTTCAAGATTAAAGTTTTTAGATTCTTGTAATGACAATATAAGAATTGCTGGTTGGGAGAGCTGGTATAATCATTATGAAAAAATAAATGCAGAACTTATAGATGGAGACTTAACTTGTTTAGGTCTTACAGATAATCTCATAAAAAGTTATTTCATCGATAAAAAATCACCTTGCATATTTCAAGTTGATGATGGCTGGGAAAAAGGGCTTGGAGATTGGGAAGCAGACCTTTCAAGATTTCCTTATGGAATGATAAAGCTTGCAAAATCAATTGAAGACAAAGGTTATGTACCAGGTCTTTGGCTTGCACCTTTTATAATCGATTGGCGTAGTGATTTTGCAAAAAATCATAGGGATTGGATACTAAAAGATGAAAATGATAAACCTGTACAAGCTGGTTTTAATCTTGTATGGGGAGCTTCTTTTGGAAAAGAACAGCCAGGACTTCCATATTCCTACTACTGTTTTGATTTAAGCAATCCAGCAGTTTTAACATATCTTGATAGTTTGATGGAAAAAGTCATAAACGAATGGGGATTTCGTTATATAAAGCTTGATTTCCTTTTTGCAGGAATGTTGTATGGAAAATTTCGTAATCCAGGAGCTTGTTATGAATATTATGACAGAGCTATAAAGATTCTTACGAAACGAAATGTAAATAAAAAAGGGCAGAGGGTTGCATATCTTGGTTGCGGTATGCCATTTGAGCTTTCTTTTAATTCATTCCCTCTTTCTAGAATAGGACCTGATACAAAAGAAACTTGGGATATAGATTATTTAAGGCGTGCTAATTTTCCTGCTAGAACGAGT
>JAILNT010000237.1 GCA_024691265.1 Treponema sp.
AAAAAAGCGGCAGACTAAGTAAAAGTGTAACACTTACAAAGCGAGCTATAAAAATACTAGATAATTTCAGTTCATCTAGAAATGTTGTGTGTTTTCTAGTCCCCTGAATACTTTATCCAAAAGTCTTTTTAATGTGATATCTTCTTCTTTTGTAAGATTTTTATTCAGTAATATTTCTACAACATTTCTAGATGAACTGAAATTATCTAGTATTTTTATAGCTCGCTTTGTAAGTGTTACACTTTTACTTAGTCTGCCGCTTTTTGACATTTCTGTTGTAACAAAGCCATTATTTTTAAGCCTGGTTATAATTCCATTTATTGTTGGGTGAGAAACTTGAGCTAATACTTCAAGTTCTTTTTGCGTTAAAGTTTTATCTTTTGCTTCTCCCAGTAAAAGAATTACATGAGTTTGGGAGAGTGTTAATCCTAAAGCTGCAAACATTGTATTAGCCCGTTTTGCCAGCCTGTCGTTTATTTTTTTGAAGTAAAAGCCTAAATCAAAAAGTTCAGATTCGTTAATTTCTTTGTTTTTTTCCATGAATCGTGCATCTCCTTTGTTTTTTTTTGCTGCATGATTTTCATTTTCCTATAAAAAATCCAGCTTCTGCTTATAACAAAAAAACAGACTTAATAATAAAAAGTTATATAACATTTTATTATATGTAGTGTACTACAGTAACTTATTGACTGTCTATATATTTAATAGATATATTGACTGAATAATTACGTGTAGTAAGCTACAGTATAGGAGTGTCTATGGATAAGAAGCATGGCTGTAAAAAGTTTTTAGCTGCTTTTTTGTTGGTTATGTTTTCCGGTATTTGTATTTACGCAGAAGAAAGTGAAAGTGTAGATAACAATGAATCTAAGAAAATTGTTCTTACAGCTTCTATGGCTGTGGAGGAGGCTGTAAAAACTCATGTATCTATCAAGCAGGAGGCTATTCAGCTTAATAGGGCAGAGAAGAATTATAAACATTCATGGAATAATTTTCTCCCTTCTATAACAGCTTCTGCAGAAGCAACAGATGCAGAAAATACTTCAACTTCTACAGGTGAATATTTAGATGCAAATGCCAGTTTAACGGCTTCTCTTTCTTTGAATACAGGTCTTGCAAAAAAAATTGCAATGCTGAAAGAAAAATATGTGAGTGGACAAGCAGACTACGAAGATACAGTTCGTGATGTTGAAGCTGATGTTAGAAAGGCTTTTTATTCTTTGCTTTACACAAAACAGGAAGTTGAATCCAGTAAAGAAAACCTTGCTTCTTATGAGAATCAATATAATCAAACTAAGATAAAGAGAGATAGGGGTCTTGTTCCTGAACTCGACCTCCTTTCAGCTCAAGTTAATGTTGCTAATGCAAAGCTTTCTTTAAGAACTACTGAAAAATCTTACTACAATGCTTTAATAGAATTTTTGAATGATATTGGGCTTGATATTACTCCTGATACAGAAATAGAACTTTCAGGTTCTCTTGATGATTGTGATTCAGTATTAAATATTGAGAATAAAATCAAGGATAAGGAAACTGTAGAGAAGTTGATAGAAAATAGCCCTTCTGTTAGAACTTTGAAAGACAGTTTGAAAATTGCAGAACTTAATAAGCAGTATACTTTTGAGTCTAATTATATGCCTTCTTTAACTCTTTCTGCTTCTGTTACTCCAAAAGATTATCTTTATTACAAGAAAACTTCTTCTTCTGCAGATTATAATTCATGGAGTGCTTCTGTTGGTGTTAGTATCCCTTTGGACAGCTGGATTCCATGTTCGTCTGCAAGTGATTCTGTCGCAGAAACTAAAGATACTATAGCTGATTATGAGCTTCAGATTGCAGATGCTAAAAAGTCTGTTCGTACTCAATTTTTTGAAAAACTCCATGATATAGATATTTCAAAGGAAACTCTTGAAGAGCGTAAATTGAATATGGAGCTTGCAAAAAAAACTTATGAAATGACAGAAGATGCTTATAGTAAGGGTACAAAAGACCTTTTAACTCTCCAAACTGCTTTGGATTCTTATCATTCTGCTGAACTTGAATGGAGAAATGAGCAGTATAATTTGTTGACTTATGTCCTTGATTTGGAAAATCTTTTGGGACTTGAAATTGGAAGTTTTTTGAAAAATTAAATTTTTGATTTAGATTTTACATTTGTTGTCATATTTGGAGGATTTTGTTATGAAAATGATAATACAGAGAGTTGTTCTTATTATTATAGTTTGTTGTGTAGTTGTTGGAATAAAGATGCTTCCTAAACAGGCAAGACCAAAAATGCCTGAAAATAAAGAAGAATCTGTTTACAGTGTTAAAAGCCAAAAACTTGTGAAAACTTCTTTACAGGAATACATTTCCCTAAATGGAAATATTCAATCTAATAATACTATTTCTGTCTATCCTGATATAGCTGGAAAAGTAAAATCTGTAATGGTTACATTGGGTAGTAATGTAAAGAGAGGGCAGATGATTGCAACTATTGATCCTTCTGTCCCTGGTTCAGTTTATGCGGAAAGTCCTGTTTATGCTCCTATTTCAGGAAAAATAACTTCTTTACCTTTAACAACTGGTACTTCTGTTTCTACATCATCTGCTATAGCTCAGATAGGAACTGTTAATGGGCTTCAAATAAAAGCTCAGGTAAATGAAAGAGATGTTGTTGTTTTGAAAAATGGGCTTGAAGCTGATATATCTCTTGTTGCTATTACTGGTGAAACCTTTAAGGCTCATGTTAATAAAGTTTCTCCTATCGTTGATGAAACAAGTCGTACAAAAGAAATATATCTTTTGTTTGATACCGAAGATTCTCGTATAAATGCCGGTATGTATGCAAAAATTAAGCTTTACACAACTCTCCATGAGAATGCTATTGTTATTCCTTATGATTCTGTTGTTTTTGTTGACGGAAAGAGCTGTGTTTATGTAGTCGAAGGTGAAAATGCAAAGTTAAAGACTATAGAACTGGGTGTTATTGTTGACGGGCAGGCTGTCGTTGAATCTGGTCTTGAAGAAGGGGATGAACTTATTACAACTGGTGTAAGTGCTCTTGATGATGGTGTAAAAGTTCATGTTGTAGGGGGTAAATAATGAGTATTTCTAAAAAGGTTCTTGAACACCCTGTATTAACAGTATGTATTTTTGCACTTATTGTTATTGTTGCAATTTTTACAGCTGGTAACATAAAGATTGATTTGATGCCTGATATGGATTCTCCTGTCGCTATGATTTATACATCATATGATAATGCAGGACCTGAATCTGTTGAAAAAAGTGTTACTGAAATACTTGAAAGCGGTGTCGTTAGTGTAAGTAATTTGAAATCAATGACTAGTGAATCTAGTGAAGGTGCTTCTACTATAAAGCTTGAGTTCAATTATGGAACTGATATGGACGTTGCCGTAAATGATATTAGGGATAAGCTTGACCAGGTAAAAGGTAATCTTCCTGATGATTGTGATACTCCTCAGATTTTTCAGTTTGACTCATCTAGTATGCCAATCATGACTCTTGCTATTAATGGTAATCGTACGGCAGAGGAACTACGTAAGATTGCTGATGACCAGATTGCAGACCGTCTTGAACAGGCTGCAGGTGTTGCAAGTGCTTCTGTTTCAGGGGGTAGAGATACTATTGTTCGTGTAGAGCTTGAACAAAATCGTCTTGATGCTTATGGACTTACTCTTTCTTCTATTGTGTCTACTCTTTCAAGTCAGAATCTTGAAGTTGGTGGTGGTAACATTAGTGAAGGTACCAGAAAATATATGGTTCGTACTACAGGAGAATATTCTTCTATAGATGAAATAAATGATACTGTTGTTGGAACTTATAATGACTATGATGTAAAACTTAGTGACGTTGGAAAAGCTTTTATGGGCTATGAAGATGAAACTAGCCGTATTTATATTAATGGTAAGCCTGGCGTTTATGTTAAGATTCAAAAGCAGAGTGGAAGTAATACTGTTAATGTTGCAAATTCTGTTTATAAGAAGATTGAACAGATAAAACAGATTCTGCCTTCTGATGTTACTATTACTATAATGAGTGATGATTCTACTGATGTAAAAGATACTCTTAAAGAGCTTGTTAAATCTATTATTGAAGGTTTTATTCTTGCTGTTGTTATTTTGTTCGTATTCTTAAGAAGTGCTAAGAGTACTCTTATAATGGCTATTTCTATTCCATTTAGTATTCTTTTAACTTTACTTATAATGATTTTTACGGGAATAACATTGAATATGATTACTATGACAGGTCTTATTCTTGGTCTTGGTATGGTTGTTGATGCTTCTGTTGTTGTTCTTGAAAATATCTATTCTTATCGTAATCGTGGAACTCAGGCTGCTACGGCTGCGGCTATTGGTACTCAGGAAGTTATAAGTTCTGTTGTTTCTGGTAACTTAACGACAATTTGTGTTTTTATTCCTTTCTTTGTTTATAAAAACAAATTGGATATGTTAGGCGAGCTTTTTGCTTCTTTGATGACAGTTATTATTGTTGCTTTGCTTTCATCTTTGTTTGTTGCTATGTTCCTGGTTCCTGTTCTTGCCGGAAAATTTCTTCCAGTTGATAACAGAAAAGAACACCCTATAAAGAATAAATTTTTGGCTGCTTGTGATAAAGCTGTAGAAGATGCTATAAAATGGATTACTGAACAGTATAGAAAAGGTTTGCATTTTGTTTTGCATCACAGATTTGTTACTGTTGTAATTGCTTTTGGTATTCTTGCTTCTTCTATAGCTGCTTTTGGACAGCTCCGCATTTCCTTTATGTCTAAATATGCTGATAGTTCTGTAGGTCTTAATGTGCAGCTTCCTTTAGGAACTAAGCTTGAAGAAACTCAAGCAGTTTTAGATGATTTTTATCAGTTTGCTATTGATGAAGTAAAAGGCTATGAAAATATTGTTGTTTCCGTAGGTACTGGAAGTGGTATGTCTTTTAGCTCTGATACTTCTTATAAAGGTTCTATTTCAATTTATCTTCCTGATGCTTCAAAACAGATTGATACTGCTGAAAGTATAAAAGCTAAGCTTAGAGCTCATTTTGCTGATTATCCTGTTGCAACATTTACTTTTGATGAAGGTCGTATGCAGCAGATGACCGGTAGTGATATTGATATTGCCCTTCGTTCTAATGACCTTGATGCAGCTTTATCTGTGGCAAAAGAGATAAAAACTTTAATGCAGGATAATATTCCTGATATAGTAGAACCTGAGATAGACCTTAATGACGGACTTCCTCAGCTTGAAGTTAAAATAGACAGGGCAAGGGCTTCTTCTTTTGGTATTTCTGTTACAACTATTGCAAATGAAATAAATTATTGTATCAATGGTAAAACTGCAACTACATATCATAGTAATGGTGATGATTATGATGTTGTTGTTGTCCTTCAAGATGAGGATAGAAGTGATATTCCAGATCTTGAAAAGATTTTTGTAACCGGTACTGATGGTCGTTATGCTGTTGCAAATTTTGCTGAAGTTGTTCGTGGTACAGGTCCTGTTTCTATTAATCGAGAAGACCAGAACCGTATTATTCATCTTACTGCAAATACTTCTTCTGGTTCTAATGCTGGTGATGTAGAGAATCAGATTAAGAGTCTTATTGCTGACAATCTTGTAATTCCGGAAGATGTTTCTATAAGTTATGAAGGTTCATGGGGAGATACTATGAATACTGCAAAGGTTTTCCTTTGTATAATTATCCTTGCAATTATTCTTGTATTCGGTGTTATGGCTGGAACTTATGAATCTTTCAAAGATCCGTTTATCAACTTGTTTACCTTGCCATTCCTTATTGTTGGTGTTGTTATTATTCATCTTGCTACGGGGCAGGCTTTCAGCATGGTTAGTATGATTGGTATTGTTATGCTAGTTGGTATTGTTGTTAATAATGGTATCATTCTTGTTGACCAGACAAATTTACTTGTTCGCCGTGGTGTTGATGTTATCGAAGCTTGTGAAAAAGCTGGTGCAAGTCGTCTTCGCCCTGTTCTTATGACAACTTTAACAACAATTCTTGCTATGATTCCTATGGCTTTCTTTGCTGGTGAAAGTGGTAGTATGACTCAGCCAATTGGACTTTGTGTTGTTGGTGGTCTTACTTCAAGTACTATTGTTACCTTGTTCATTATTCCTGTAATTTACAGCTTGTTTAATAAGAATGCTAATGTAAAGCTTCATATTAAATATTCAAAAGAATTTATGGACGAGTTCAACGCTTGTGAAAAAAATAATACAGACGGAGAGAAGAAATGATTAGAATTGAAATAATTGCAAATCAATCTGTTCAAGATGAACTTGTAAATAATATCGAAAATTTGCTTCCTGATATGCTTTATACTATTCTGCCTTTGGCTACAGGAAAGGGAAAGAATAGTTATAAGAATGGAGATACTACCTGGCCTGAAACAAATTTCGTACTTATTGCATATGCAGATGAATCTATTGAAAAGAAAATAAGTCAGATTGTCCGCTTTGTAAAATTGAAATTTTCTACAGAGGGTATAAAGCTTTTTATAATGCATGATAAAAAGTAATTTTTTATTCGGATTGTGAGTTTTTGCAAGGACTTTTCATAAATATGATTTGTCCTTGCATTTTTTTTTCTAAACTTGCTTTTTTTTATGCTACAATTTGCTCATGCTTTATATTTTTGATATAGGCGGCGTTTGCACAAGTAATGCTGCTGATGGATTTAATAAGTTGTATGATGTTTTGGGACTTTCAAAAGAGAAATTTGATAAGTTTTGTGATATGCCAGAAGATGACTCTGATGAATCTTTTTGTGAAAAGAGTCTTTTTCTTAAATTGTGTAATGGCTTTATTGATGAAAAAATTTTTTGGCAGGAATTTTCTAAAAGGTCTGGCATAAAAGTAACTGCCGACTGGTTTCATATTCTTTTTCTTCCTGAACGTAAAGAAGATACTTATGAGCTTATAAGGCTTTTGAAAAGCCGTGGTAATAGGGTTGTTGCTGGCAGCAATACTATTGACGGACATTATCTTAACCATCTTGAAAGAGGGGATTATCAGATTTTTGATAAAACCTACGTTTCTAATTATATGGGAGTTTCTAAACCTTCTCTTGACTTTTGGAAAATAATAATGACTTCAGAAGATGTTAATGCAAGTGATTGTATTTTTATTGACGATAAGGAAGTGAATGTAAAGGCTGCTGAAAGTTTAGGAATAAAATCTTTTGTTTTTACTTCTGCTGAAAAGTTAAAGAAAGATTTACAACTTTTATAATATTTTTAGTTAGTATATGTAAATCTTAATCGTTATAATTATTTTATTTATAAGCTATTTGCAAAAAAGGTGACTTTTATATAGTCACCTTTTTTTATGTCCAAAATTCTATTTTCATGTATTAATTGTACAGTATATGTTACGAAATCGCTAAAAAACACAAATAGTACTTGACCTTTTTTTTACGTTAGCTTATGTTAACAAGAGATTAATGTGTTAGCTAAAGCTAAGCTTTCGTTTTAGGAGGTTTATATGCCTTTGATTCTTGCTTCTCCAGGAAAAGAGGTTAAGGTCGTAAATGTAGGCGGTTCTCCAGAAGTTCGTCAGCATCTTAATGAATTGGGCTTCAATATTGGTTCTTCTGTTACCATTATTTCTACAATTAATGGGAATCTTATTGTAAAAGTAAAAGAATCGAGAATCGCTCTTGATAAGAGTCTTGCATCAAAAATCATGGTTTGAGAATGAATCTTGATTAGGTCATAAATAAAACTACTGTTTATGACCTAATTAAAAATCATTTTTGTTTTATGGCATTTAATTTTAGAGGTTGTAATAATGAGTACATTGCGTAATGCTGCTGTTGGCTCTACCGTAACTGTAAAGAAATTGCACGGTGAAGGGGCTTTGAAACGTCGTCTTATGGACATGGGTTTTACAAATGGTTGTGAAGTTTATATCCGTAAAGTTGCTCCACTCGGAGACCCTGTAGAAGTTACAGTAAGAGGGTATGAATTGAGTGTCCGCAAGGATGATGCAGACTGTATTGAAATTGCAGATTAACCTTGAAGTGATTTTTTTGTATTAAAAACATCTGTTAGTAATGGATATAAAGAGGTTTTAATAAAAATGAGTATTAGAATTGCACTCGCAGGAAACCCAAACTGCGGTAAAACTACTATGTTTAATGCCCTTACTGGTGCAAACCAGTATGTTGGAAACTGGCCGGGAGTTACAGTTGAGAAAAAGGAAGGAAAGCTTAAAGGCGAAAAGGATGTTGTAATTACAGACTTGCCTGGTATTTATTCTCTTTCTCCTTATACTAATGAAGAAGTTGTAAGCCGTGACTACCTTGCAAGTGATGAGCCTGCAGCTGTTTTGAATATTGTTGATGCTACAAATATTGAACGTAACTTGTATCTTACAACTCAAATTATGGAGTTAGGAAAGCCTGTTGTAATTGCCTTGAACATGATGGATGTTCTTGAAAGAACAGGTGATAAGATTGATGTTGCTTCTCTTTCTGAAAAGTTAGGATGCAAAATCATCGAAACTTCTGCCTTGAAAGGAAAGGGAATTAAGGAAGCAGCATTGGCTGCTGTTGCAGAATCTTCTAAAACTGTTGAAGCTCCTAAGGCTTGTTTTGCTTCTGATGTAGAGGCTTCTATTACTGAAATGACAGCTCTTGTTCCTTCTAGTGTGCCTTCTCAGCTTAAAAGATGGTATGCAATAAAGCTTCTTGAAAGAGACCAGAATGTTATTGAAAAACTTAATATTTCAAGTGATATGAAAGACAAGGTTGAAGCTATTGCCGAAAAACTTGAAAAAGCAAAGGACGATGACACTGAGTCTATTATAACTAATGAACGTTATAACTTTATTATGAGCCTTCTCAAGGGTAGTTTGAAGAAGGGTTCTAGTAAACTTACTACTTCAGATAAAATTGACCGCGTTGTTACAAACCGTATCCTTGGTATTCCTATTTTCCTTTTGGTTATGTGGTTTGTTTACTGGGTAGCTGTTTCTACTGTTGGTGGTATGGGAACAGACTGGGCTAACGATACTGTTGTCGGCGGTTTCCAGGGCATCGTTGAAGAAGCTATGACTAATGCCGGTGCAAATGAAATCCTTACTGACTGTGTTGTAAATGGTGTTATTGGTGGTTTGGGTGCTGTATTCGGCTTCTTACCTCAGATGGCAATTCTTTTCCTTCTTCTTTCAATTCTTGAAGATGTAGGCTACATGGTTCGTATCGCATTCGTTATGGACCGTCTTTTCCGTAAGTTTGGTCTTAGTGGAAAATCATTTATTCCTCTTTTGATATCTTCTGGTTGTGGTATTCCTGGTATCATGGCTAGCCGTACTATTGAAAATGAAAATGACCGCCGCATGACAATTATGACTACTACATGGATTCCTTGTGGTGCAAAGCTTCCTGTTATTGCTTTGTTCGGAGTTGTAATTGCAAGTAAGCTGACTGGTAATGATGGCTCATGGGTTGGACCTCTTATGTATGTAGTTGGTGTTGCATCTGTTTTGATTGCTGCTATTATCCTTAAGAAGACAAAGTATTTCCATGGTCCTGCAGCTCCTTTCGTTATGGAATTGCCTCAGTATCATATTCCTGCTGCAAAGACAATTCTTATGCATACATGGGAACGCCTCTGGTCATTTATTAAGAAGGCTGGAACAATCTTGTTCCTTGCATGTATCGTAATGTGGTTCCTTTCAAGCTATGGTTTCGGTTCTGCAAAAGATGAAGTTCTTGCAGATGACGGTTCTGTAGTAGAAGAAGCAAGAGAAGCTGGCTTTGGTCTTGTTGACCCAGATGAATCTCTCCTTGCTAATGTTGGAAACTGTGTTCGCTATATCTTCGTTCCTCTTGGATTTGGTAACAAAGATGGTGGCTGGCAGGCAGCAGCTTCTTCTATTTCTGGTTTCTCTGCAAAGGAAGCTATTGTTTCTACAATGGGTGTTCTTGCTAATGTTGATTCTGATACAGCAGATGCTGCTCTTGAAGAAGAAGAAGCTCAGAATGAGGTTTCAAATGCTATAAGTTCTTGGTTCCCATCTGCTCTTGCAGCCTTTGCATTCCTTTTGTTTAATCTTCTTGACAGTCCTTGTCTTGCAGCTATTGCAACAATGGCAAGTGAACTTAAGAGCCGTAAGTGGTTCTGGTTTGCAATTGCTTTCCAGAATATATTTGCATGGCTTGTTACATTCTCTGTATATCAGATTGGTTCTGTTATTGCAGGTCATGGAAATTCATATGGTGCAAATACATTTGGTTTCATTCTTGCTTTAGTATTTGTAGTAGCTGTTCTTTTCGGAATCTTCCGTAAGAATCCTTATAAGAACTAATTTTTCTTACAGATAAATATCTTATTAATGGAGGTGGCATTGTGATAAATATTTTGATTGTTCTGGCTTTGCTTTCAGTTTGTATTATTGCGGTTTGGCAGATTGTAAAAAGCTTTAAGCTTGCAAAGAAAACTGGTAATCCTAATTGTAT
>JAILNT010000259.1 GCA_024691265.1 Treponema sp.
AATGCTGTGAATATACCATTTTCGGTTTCAAATTTCTTAGTTATATTTGACAGAATCAGAAATGTTTTCATAGTAAGCTTGTTTTGCCTTTTAGTTTGAGGCTGATATATATCTTGCTGCTACAGGTCTTAATGTAACTGATAAAATAATAGTTACGACCATTTTTATTAAATCACCTGGAATGAATGGAATTACATAGCCTGAAATTATTGTAGCAAAATCTTTTTTTGTAACGAATAAAGCCCATGGAATTGCTGGAAGATATACAAGAACAAAACCTACAAGTGCTGCTACTGATATTTTTATAACATTTGCTACAGTAACTTTCTTTTCTGTTACTTTAGGTCTTCCAACTATTAAACCTGCTACAAGAGCTCCAATGAAATATCCGTAAAAGAAGCCGCCTGTAGATTTCATAAGTGTTGCAAATCCGCTTGCTCCACCTGAATAAACAGGAAGTCCAATTCCTCCGGCTATTATAAATAATCCTACTGCTGCTGCTCCCTGTATATTTCCTAATATACAGCCTGCGAGAATACAGAGCATGTTCTGTAATACGATTGGTACACCAAATGGACCTGCTGGTATTTTTAAGAATGCTCCAATACAAATTAATGCTGCGAATAGGGCAACAAATACTGAACGAACTGTTGTGTTTTTCATCTTTTTTCACCTTATGAATATATATTGTTAAAGTGAAATCAGAATAATAGTAACCTTATTTTGCTTCAATAGGTTTACAATAGAATAATATTATAAAAAAGATAAATATTGACATTAGTGTATAAAGGAATAAGTCCCCGTAGATTGCATAGGCGGTAATTGTTCTTTTATATATTGGAACTGTCACAGTTTTTGAGCATGCTTCAAACAGAGGAAGCGAATCTGTAATGTTTCCTTTTGGGTCTACTATGGCAGATAGTCCTGAATTTGTAGAACGTACTAAAGTTGTTCTGAATTCTATTGCCCTTAAATAAGCGATGATAAAATGCTGGTATTCAGCTGATTTTGTTAGTGACCATGAATCATCGGTTATATTTAAGAATATTTCGCTACCGGCTAAAAAAAGCTTTCTGCATAATTGTGGGAATGCGTCTTCAAAGCAAATTGGTATGGAAAAAGAAACTGAAGGCTTTTCTATAATAGCTTTTGTAGTGGCAGTTTTTGTTAATTCTACATATTCAATATCATTGTCACATTCTTCTTGCTGTGATAATAGGGGTATGTTGAATATTGTTATTTTATTGCCGGGAACCCAGCCATTTGATATTTTTGCAACGGATTTTATTATTGCAGCAATTTTTGGATTGGTTAGACCTGGGATATATTCTCCAAATGGAACTAAGTGCATTTTATTGTAATGTCCTGCTACGTTTCCATTTTTGTCGAATAATATTGCACTGTTAGAATAACGTCTGGGTTTTGTGTTGGCTTTTGAAACTCTGTAGGGTGCTCCTATTATAAAAGGAGTATTCATTCTGTTTATGAAATCTACAAGAGATTCTTCAAGAGGGTGTTTTGTGTAGAAAACATCACTTACGGGATAAGGGTGCTTTAATACTCCTTCACTCCATAATACTAAATCAGCCCTTTCATTTTCTTCAAATTCTGTTATCCTCTCTTCTGTGAGCGACATTGATGTCATTATACTGTTGGTGTCATCTTTTGTGAGCCAGGGGTCAAGATTCTGCTGTACAATGATAGTTTTCATTGTTTTTATTGGGCTTATAGGCTCTTTTAATTTCACTATACCGTAGAAAGCTGTGATAATGAATAATATTGCCACTCCTTTTGAAGCTTCTTTTATTGCATGAATGGAAAATTTATAGCTATTAGTTTCTTTTTGGTATTTATTATTGAAAGTTATTATTATCCATTCTGCTATTACTGAGTTTATCAGGACAATTAAAAAAGATATTCCGTATCGTCCTGTTATGTCGGCAATTTGATTTATCCATGCCCATTTGAACGTTGTCATTGATAAAACTCCCCACGGATATGCTAAAAAGCCGAGTGATGATTTTATCCATTCCCATATTACCCAATAAATTGAAAAGCTAAGTATTCTTAATCCTATCTTGTCTTTTATTTTGGGAAGAAGGAAATATAAAAATATTGATGATATACCAGCAACAAAACCAGAACCTAAAGCAGATGCTCCTAGTGTAAATAAAGCAAAATCTTTATAAAAACCTAGCCAGAAACTTGAAAGTAAGTGTACGAAAAAACATTGGAGGGCAAATAGAAAAAAAAAGTTTTTTGTTTTTTTTATATTTATTATTGATATGTATAAAGGAACAAGACAAATTATTCCAATTAAAGGAAATCCGTATAGAAAAAATTCATTAGAAATAGCTGTTGTCTGCAGTATGGCTGAAAAAATTGTGCAAAAAACTTGTAAAATCCCAAGCATTACTATATTATTTTATATGAACGGTTGCAAAAATGCAACATAACATCTGAAAAATGGAAAATAAATGCAGCAGGTTAGAGAAGCGCATCAAAGAGAGTTTGAAGCATCACCACAAGTAATGGTTGTAGCCCCAGGGCGTATTCATATCGCCGGCGAACATTCTTGGTTTTTTAAGGATAAGACCTTGTCAATGGCAATTAATTTGCCTGTCTATATAGCGGTGTCTTTAAGAAAAGATTCTGCATTAAGGTTTTATTTTGTACAGTCTAATGAAAGAAAGAGAGCCAATATAACTTCTCTCAAGTATAAGAGGGAAGATAAATGGGCTAATGCGATAAAAGCTGTTATAAGTGGTTTTTTATCGATGGGCTTTACTTGTCAGGGAATGAATGTGACTATATGGTCTGATATACTTCCTTCGGCAGGTTTCGGTATCACAACGGCGATAAAGTCCGCATTTGCCTACGCTGTCCGTTATTTGCTTGACTTAAAGTGTAGTGACATGCAGCTTATGCAAATCCTTGAAAAAGGAAACCGCCAGTTTCTTAATACCGAAAATTATATTGCAGATAGCTTCACTTCTTTCTATTCAAAAGAAAATACACTTGTCTTAACTGATTATTCAAAATACGAATACGAAACAATACCATTTAATTTTACAGGAAAAACTATACTTGTAACAGATGCTAAGGTTCCTCGTATAAGTGTTTGGAATGAAAGTTCTATTCATCAGGCAGAAAATGCATTGTTGTTAGGTGAATTGAAAGAACCTAAGTCTAATGCTTATGGTGGTTGGCTTTATGAATCTTCTCCTACTGAAATAAATGAGGTTTTGTCTGTAGTTCATGAAGATGTCAGACATCGACTCCTTTATATTATGAAGGAACATTCTGTTGTGCTTTCTGCTGTAGATGGTCTCAAAACAAATAATTTTGGTGAATTTGCAAAAGCTATAAATCATAGTCATGAAAATCTAAGAGATTTGTATGATATTTCATGTCCTGAAATTGACTGGATATATAAAAGAATTGTTGAGATATCTCAGATTTCTGATATTAATATTCCTAGTGCCTGTTGCCGTATAACTGGTAAAGGCTTTGGTAGATGTGCCTATGTGATTTTAAATACGGAAGATGTTCCTCTTTATAAGAAGAAGCTTAATGATTACGACAGAATATTCGGTTTTCAGTCTTCAACTTATGAAGTAAAGCCTTCTTCTGGTATTCGTATAGTAGAGTAATTTTATTTCAAATTTGGATATATAATTAATGCATATTTTGATAACAAATGATGATGGTATAGAGGGAGAGGGCTTAAAAGTCCTTGCTGAATGTCTTTCTAAAAAAAATGATGTTTGGGTTATAGCACCGAATTGCAATAGAAGTGCTGTATCTAATGGAATAACGATTAATAAGACTTTGCAGTTAAAAAGATATGGTAAACAAGTCTTTTCTTCCTCAGGCTTACCAGCAGATTGTGTTATAGAAGCTTTGTGCAGTGATATAACTGAATGTAAGATTGATGTAGTTATATCGGGAATAAATAGAGGTGCTAATATTGGCACTGATATTGTTTATTCAGGAACAGCAGCGGCTGCAAGACAGGCTTCTATTTTGGGTTATCCAGGCATTGCATTAAGTATAGATAGTGATTCTGAAGATTATAAATATAATGCCTTGGCTGATTTTGTTGAAAAAAATCTTCAAAAATTATGTAGACTTTATAAACCTGGTTATTTTCTTAATATAAATGCTTTTTCGTTATCTTCCTATAAAGGTGTTCAATTTACAGATATAAGCAGCCGAAAATATAAAGACCATGTTGTAATTAAAAAAAGTGAAAATTGTAACAGCGATGATGTTTTTGATTGTCTTTTGCATGGTGGGGAAGTTGATTCTTTAGGCGGAGATAAAAGCGATTATTCTTCTGTTCGTTCTGGAATGATTTCGATTTCTCGTGTATTATCAGAACCCATTGCTGATAAGATAGATTACAATGAATTAGAATGGGACTTGTAAAGGGAACATTTGTTTGATAGTAGAGGAAAATAATGAACGGAAAAAATGTTCTAGCAGATGGAATCAAACTTTATAAAAACAGTGATTATTCTGGAGCATTGACCTTTTTTTTGAGTTTGCCAGAACATGTGCATGCTGATGATATGGAGCTTTCTTATTATATAGGGCTTTGTTATGCTCAAATGAAGCGTTATGATGATGCACTTCTTTATCTTGAACAAGTTGTTACTGGTGATAAAAATCAGAAAAGAGTTCTCCAGTGTCGATTTCTTCTTGCTGTAATATATTGTTTGAGTTCTAGAAAGAGACTTGCTGATTTTGAATTAAAAAAACTTTTAGATACAGGATATAAACCTGCTTCTGTTTATGCTGCTTTAGCTTATGTTGCATGGGACCAAAAATCCCCTAATCAGAGTATTTCTTATTATGAAAAAGCTTTGAGCATTGACCCTGAAAATGCTACGGCATTGAACGGATTAGGTTATGTTCTTGCTTGTGAAAATAAAGATTTAGCAAAAGCATTGGGATATTGTAAAAAGGCTTTAGAGAAAAATCCTGACGATGCTGCGTGTCTTGATTCTTTAGGTTGGGTTTATTTTAAACTTGGAATGTTTGATGATGCCCGTAAATATTTGAAGTTGGCTTTCAATAAAGCCGAAGATAATGAAGAGATTACTGAGCACTATCATGCTGTTATGTCTCAGTAGGGGTTAATATGAAAAACGTAATTAAGATTTCTTTTCTTTTTGTGATGACAGCTTTAACTGTCAATAATTTATTTTCACAGTCTCAGAATCAACTCGAAAACGAGGAAGAAGAAGACATTAAACGTTTTTATGGTCAGCCTTCTTCCGCAATGGTTGATGAAGAAAGTCTGGATATGACAGGTTTTGCCGAGGAAGACTTCAGACGAGGTGTACAGGCTTATTATAGAGGTTCTTTTAATGAATCAATTTTGCAGTTTGAAAAAGCTTTGTCATATTTACCAGGAGAAAATCTTATTCTTGACTGGCTTGGAAAAGCTTATTACCGCTCTGGTATTGAGGGAGAAGCTATACAGCAATGGCAGTTTGCATCTAGTTCAGGATATGGCGGACTTCTTTTACAGAATAGAATAGAAGTTGTAAGGGAAAGACGTGTTACTGGTGCAGATGCTGAATCTTCACTGCATTTTACAGAATCTGGAAATTATCCTGGTAAATTTGGTGAAAATCTTATTTTCAGTCAGCCTGTATCTATACTACCAAATAATGATGGTACAATTTGGCTTTTGGCATATTCTAGTAATGAATTACTTCTTTTAGATGTAAATGGAAATGTAATATCTCGCTACAGAGGCCCTTTGAATGGTTTTGACCGCCCAATGGATATTGTAAGGGCTGAAAATGGAAACATGCTTGTTTCAGAGTATGCAGGAAATAGAATTACGGTTTTATCTGATAAGGGTGCATATATTTCTTCTTTTGGTGAGAAAGGTCGTGCTGTAGGACAGTTTATGGGACCTCAGTATATTGCACAGGATTCTGTTGGTAATATCTATGTAACTGATTTTGGTAATGCAAGAGTTTCTGTTTTTGATAGTGAAGGTAAAGGCTTATTTCATTTTGGTACAAAAGATTCTGTTTTTACCGGTTTGAAAGGTCCTACGGGAATTGCTATAGTTGATGATAATGTATTTGTAGCCGATTGTGTAACTGGAGCTATTTATAGATTCGATAGAGCTGGAAATTATGAGGGGTTACTCACTCCAGAGCATACTTTCCGCCGTCCTGAAGCTATGAAAAAGTGGGGAAAGTATCTTATTATTGCTGATGCAAATAAAGTTATTAGTATAGATACTGTTACTGGTGCAACATTTGAAAATGCAAGTACGGGTAATGCTCCTAGTAGAATTACAAGTGCAGTTCCTGATATTAACGGAAATATCCTTGTTACAGATATAAAGAATAATGAAATTTGTGTTATGTCAAATATGACAGAGCTTGTAGGTGGTTTATTTGTACAGATTGAAAAAGTTGTTTCAGATAACTTTCCTAATGTTCAGATGGAAGTGCGTGTAGAAAATAGAAAAAGACAGCCTGTAGTGGGTTTGAAGGCTGAAAACTTTTTTATTACAGAGCAAAAGCGTCCTGTTGTTAACCAGGAACTTACAGGCTCAGCATATTCTAATGATAATGCAGATTTTACATTACTTATAGACAGATCGCTTGAAACTGCTGATTATGCAGAAGCATTAAAATCTGCTGTTACAGAGCTTGTTTCAAAAATGAATGCCGATAGCACTTTACGTATTGTTTCTGCTGCTAATGTGCCAGTTACTGAATATATCGGTTCGCCTTCTAATCTTGGTAATTTTGCAGAATCTGTATTGAAAAATCCTTCTAGCAGTGATTGTGCCCTTGATTTAGGTATAAGGCTTGCAGCTAATGATTTGATAAATGCACAAAAGAAAAGGGCTATTATTTTTCTTACGGCTGGAAGTGTAGGACAGAATTCATTCTCTAAATACAGCTTGTCTGATTTAACTTCATATTTGAATAATAATGGTATATCATTTTCAGTTGTTCAATTAAAACAAGGTTCGTTGTCTGATGAAGTAAAATATATTGCAGATAATCCTTCTGGTCTATAAACATAATAACTTTCGCCCATTGTAT
>JAILNT010000292.1 GCA_024691265.1 Treponema sp.
TCAACCATTCTATCTTGATAAAATAAGATGGAAGATTGGTTTATATTACACTTCTTCAAAGGCTCAGCTTATTCATACAGAATTGGAAAGAATAACAGCAGAAATGGCAGCTGATATATTTGCTGGTGTTGCAACAACTGTTGTTGAAGCAAGTAGTGCTCCTGTTGCCGGTTATGGAGAAGCTTATTCTCTTGCACGTAAAGAAAAGAGAGATTATTTTGCTGTTCTTAATGTTGATGAAGATGAAAGAACTTTCACAGTAAATACTGTTATATATTCAGGTCGTACGGGTGCTGAAGTTACAAGATTTAGTATTTATCGCACTGGTAATGATAAATTTGCTTCTGCATTACGTAAATTCAGGCAGTCTGTGCTTGATATTCTTCCTGTCAGGGGAAAGGTTCTTAACAGAGATGGTTCTACCTTGCTTGTTGATTTAGGACGTTCTGAAGGTGTAATAAATGATGCATCTTTTGTTGTTGTAAAAGAAGGTTCTATAAGAACAGCTGATACTGGTAGAGGTCTTATTTATCGTGATGAAGATGTTTTGGGAAATCTTGTAATAACAAATACCAGTGAAGAAATATCTGAAGGCGAGTTTACAAGAAAAGGCTTTTATGACCGTTTGAATATTGGTGACGAAGTAATTCTCATTTCCTTAAAAAGCAAAACTGAAGAGGGTAATGAAGAAGGTAAAGAAGAAGAGATGCCAATGACGATAAATGGTTCTCATGTTGTAGTAAATGATAATGTTGCAGCCCTTCAAGACACAGCTCCGGCTGCTGATGCTAAGGGAAATAAGGTTGCAGGAGATACAGGAGAACCGGCTACTAAATCTGTTAGAGCAGATTTAATTCCTGATATCAAGAATAAGGGTTCTTCTCTTATTTCTCTTATAAGAAGTATATATTAAAATAAAATATGAAGGAGGCTAAAACGAAGGAAACTTCAAAAGCCTCCTTTTTTTTATCTGTCTTTTTACTAATTAGTAATAATAAAAAAAACTCGGCAGTTAAAAACATTTCTGTTCCTTCTACCGAGTTTATAAATCAATCTAACTAGAGGTTAAGTTTATTTAGATTCTGCAGCGTTCTTTCCAGCAATACGTCCAAATGTGAATATATCTGCTATTGCATTTCCACCAAGACGATTTCCTCCATGAACTCCACCAGAAACTTCTCCGGCTGCCCAAAGTCCTTTTATTGCATTTCCTTCTTTATCAAGTACTTCTGCATTTGTGTTGATTTTTACACCGCCCATTGTATGGTGTAAAGAAGCTTTACGAGGGCTGATTGCAATACCAACATCAGGGTGACTTTCAATATAGTCAAGGTCAATGGCACCTGCAAGAACTTCTTTGCCGAATTCAGGGTCATTCTGCTTTTCTACGTATGAATTGTATTTTTCTATTGTTGCTCTGAGGGCTTCTTCTGTAAATGCAGGAGAGGCTCCGCCAGCAGATTTCTCTGTTGCTTTTGCAAGTTCTGCCAATGTAGAGCCATAGAAAATATGTCCATTGTCTACCATTGATTTTATGCTTGTTCCAAAGAGGGCTTCATCAAATTTCGCACCTTTAACTTTGCTGTCATTCTTGCCGCGGTTTGAACCAGCATAAAGAATATAGAAAATACCGTTATCTAAGCGGAGAGAAGCTTTTGCAAGTACATCACGTTCTGCATATTCGTTTACAAAACGGTTTCCTTTTCCATCTATCCAGATTTGTTCTGAAGCGTCTGCCCAAATACCGTCTGTCATTGTTCCTTTCAATGGAGAAGATGATGGCATAAGCTGAGATACTCCAAGGTCAACTGTATCAGCTCCAATTTCCATTGCCATTACAATACCGTCACCTGTATTTGTACCTACATTTGTGGTTAATGTTCTGTCTGTAAGGTCATTACCCCAGTATTCATCATACTTTTTTACCATTGCAGGGTTTGCACAGTATCCGCCAGAAGCAAGAACAACACCTTTACTAGCGTTTATAGTAACTTTTGTTCCATCTGCTTTTTCTGCGTTTATTCCTGATACTTTTCCGTCTTTCATGATAAGTGATTTTCCAGAAGTTTCCATAAGAATTTTAACGCCAGACTTTTCAGCAGCTTCTTTTAGAGTTGTGATAAGAGGTATGCCGTTTGAATACTGGTGTGTTCTTGGCCACATAGCTCCAAGTACAGTTCCAAGAGTTTTTCCAGCACCCTTGTGTGATGCAGATTTTACGCCAAGAGAACCTGTCCAGTCATAAGAAACAAGTGCATTCTGTGCGAGTGTACGTGCAAGGTTAATATTAGGGCAAATCCATTTGCCGTCATTCATTTGGCGAAGTCCGCCTGTGTAGATATGCCACATGTGAAGTTCTGTTGAATCATAGCCAGGCATATCTTTTCCTGCTAGTTTTCCTCTATAAGTTGCATAATGATTTTTTATTGAATTCTGTAGATTATCAAGTACTTCAGTCCATTCAGGAAACTTATCAAAATGTAATGCTGAATCTGACTTAGAAAGTGCAAGATATGAATCAAGTGTCTTTTTCTGTGCTATAGAAAGAATTGTTTCAAGCTGAGCTTCTGGGTCAACTGCATTGAATGCACCACCTGCAACAACTGTATTTCCTCCAAGGAAAGAACTCTTTTCTATAAGAATTACATTTGCTCCCTGCTGTGCTGCTGAAATTGAAGCAGAAAGACCTGCTCCGCCTCCACCTACTACAACAACATCTGTGCTGTATTCTTCTTTTTCACTTGCTTTTGAAGCATACTTTTCAAACTTGTTTAAGTCGAAACCAGCCTGAGATGCTGCATTTGCTGTTGCACTCATGATTGCACGGCTTGCAAGAGAAGCTCCTGTAGCTACATCTACATAAGGAGTTTGATGCTTTAGTATTTCCTGTGGAATACGCTCTAATGCAACTGTTGCTACAGCTGGAGTTTCATGGCTTTCTGTGATTGTTAAATCTGCAAGCTTGCCTTTTTCTACAGTAAGTTCAACGGCTACAGGTCCCTGCATGCCCACTGATGAGCCTGTATACTTTCCGTCTTTTACTTTTGAGCAGCCTGCAAGAGAAATACAGATACAACCTGATAAAAGTAAGTATGATAATTTCTTCATACTATTCCCCCTTTAAAAAATTAATTATCTTTAAGAGGGTAAACCTTTTAGCAGCTTACAGGTCAAGAGTTTTTATACCAAAACATATTCCATGAACAAATATTCCATTATGATTATAACTTATGAATACTCTGCCTATTAAATCTTCTGTAATTGGAATATTTTTTTCTTTTAGTTCATCTAGTAAAGCTTTTATATCAGAGCGTTGTATATTAAAAATATCATGACACTCCAGAAACATTCCAAGATACTTTCTTTTCTTTTCAATTTTTATGGAAGGTGGAAATGTAAGACCTGTTTTTATTCTGTTTGATTCAAGAATCCCCAGTCCCATTGATACTTTTAGAGGCTGTTCTTCATTCAAAATGCTTTCTTTATTTATTTTTAAGCAAATATAAGAAAATGGCATTAATTCTGCAAGGGATTTTACAGCTTCTTTTTCTTCTTCTGTAGATACACAATTTATTGTAAAAATATTATAGCAATCTTCAAGCTCGTGATAAGAATATTTAAATATATTTTCTTGTATTTTTGAGAAATAGACTGTCATTTCTTTCAGTCTTGCAAGTTTTACTTCTTGTTCTCTTATAGTTTTTTCTA
>JAILNT010000322.1 GCA_024691265.1 Treponema sp.
TTACAATATCAGCTGTTACATAAGGATTTAATTCTGCAATATATTGTTTTATTTGTGCCACTATTTTTTCTGAATAAACCTCTGTTAAGCTTGACGACTGAACTATATAATCCCGTAATACAAGTGAACGAGAACGAAATCCCATATAAACAGTAGTTACGGTATTTGCAATAAAAACAGTTAAAACAGTTATAATAATTACATATAATGCTAGTCTGCCTTTTTTCTGTTTCTTTTTAGTAGCCATGATAAACAATTCCCCATTTGAAAGCACTAATTTAATTAGATAAAATATCGGTAATATTATAAAAATCTCAAATAAATATTTTTTTGAAATATAACAATTACAATAGCTAATTAGAAAAAAGTTCCTTTTATTAAAGCGATATAAGGCATTTGACATATTAGCTCATTCTTTCTTATCATATTTATAAATGGAAAACAAAATAAGAAGAATAATCGGAATTGACCCAGGTTTAGCCCATACAGGAATAGGAATTATAGATGCTATAAACGGAATACCAAAACTTGTTACTTATGGTGTTATTGAAACTTCTAATGAACAAAAGCATGGCGACAGACTTCTTTTTTTATATAATAATTTAGTTGATATATTAAAACAATTTGAGCCTAGAGAAGCAGGAATGGAAACTTTATATTTTGCCCGCAATGCAACTAGTGCTTTACCTGTAGCAGAAGCTAGAGGTGTTGTAACTCTTGCTTTGATGCAGCACGGTATAAAACTCGGAGAATATACGCCTAATACAATAAAGGCTTCTGTAACAGGAACGGCTTCGGCTGATAAAGAGCTTGTAGAACGTTATGTTAAAATAATTCTGAAGCTCAAAACCGAACCGAAGCCAGACCATGCAGCAGATGCTTTAGCCGGAGCTATAACACATCTGCATTCATGCTTTTAGAATTATATTTCCAAAAGGTCACTGTAAACTTTAAGAGCTCCTTCTGTATCATGAGCAAGAACTTTCTTTGCAAGTTTTTTACCCAGCTGAACTCCTTCCTGGTCAAAACTATTAATATTCCACAAGAATCCCTGGAACATTACTTTATTTTCAAAATGAGCAAGTAAAGCTCCTAGAGTTTCTGGAGTCAACTGCTTTCCGTAAATAATAGAAGATGGTCTTTCGCCGGCAAAAGCCTTATTAGGATTCTCATCATCTTTTCCACATGAGAAAGCAACAATCTGAGCTACAACATTAGCACAAAGCTTTTTCTGGCTTGTAGAATCTTCTATAACAACATCTTTTCCAGTTTGATTTTCTTTGAATGCAATGAATTGCAACGGAATTATATTTGTTCCCTGATGAAGTAGCTGATAGAATGAATGCTGTCCGTTTGTACCAGGTTCTCCAAAAATTACTGGTCCTGTAACATAATCAATAGCTTTTCCAAAGCGATTAACACTCTTTCCGTTACTTTCCATATCAAGCTGCTGTAGATGTGCAGGGAAACGATTTAATGCCTGAGAATATGGTAATACTGCTGTAGAAGGATATTCAAGCACATTACGTTCATATACACCAATAAGAGCATCAAGCATAGCAGGATTCTTTCTGATATCACTTTCTTTAGCTGTTGCATCTTCATCAGCAGCACCCTTCAAGAATCTTGAGAATACTTCTGGAGTAAAAGCAAGGCTCAATACAGCTCCGCCTACAGTACTTGTAGAAGAATAGCGTCCACCAATGTAATCGTCCATATAGAAAGCTGCAAGATAATCACTATTATGAGCTAAAGGACTTGTTTCACTTGTAACAGCAATCATATGATTTGCAGGATTCAAGCCTTTGCTTTTAAGATAATCTTTTACGAAACTTTCATTTGTTAATGTTTCAAGAGTTGTGCCGCTTTTTGATACCAGAATAAAAATAGAATGTTCAACATCTGTTGAAGCAAGAACTGCAGCTGCATCATCAGGGTCAACATTAGATATAAAATGAGCTTCCATGTTGAAACAGCTATTAGCCTTTGCCCATTGCTCAAGAGCAAGATACATAGCTCTAGGACCTAAATCACTTCCACCAATACCAATTTGTACTACAGAAGTAAATTTTTCACCCTTGGCATTTACAATCTTTCCAGAATGAACTTTATCTGCAAACTCTGCAATTCTCTTTGTCTGCTCGATATAAAATTCCCTTTTATTTACCCCATCAACAACAACATCTTTTCCAAGTTGTCCACGTGTAAGCTGATGAAGAACAAGTCTGTTTTCTCCAGTATTTACCACAGCTCCATTATAAAGTGCTTCAAATTTCTCATTAAGCTGAGCTTCTTTTGCTAAATCTGCAAGAACTCCAAGAACTTTATCATCAACCTGTTTTGCAGCATAATTATAAACAAGTCCATTCGACATTGGCATAGAATAGGCTTTTACACGCTCCGCTCCATCATTTCCAGAAAGAGCTTTCTTTACTGAAACTGCACCTTTTAATGAAGACAACTTTTTAAAAGAATCTAATGTGTTTAGATTTTCCCAAGAAATCATTTATATTTCCCCCTTGTAAGAAATGCCTGTATAATAAAATAGATTATAGCACTAAAACAGGGGAAATATAAAGTATAAATAATCTTAATTCTAAGATTTCATAATATCATTATGAATAATTATTCGTCTAACTCTGGAATCTTTAATTTGAGGGACTTCATAAACTGTTCACCTGTTACACCCTCTTTAAGACAGGCAAAAATACAATTGTCACCAGCTATAGTTCCAAGAATTTCTTCTAAGCCAAGTAAATCTAAAGCATTACTTACAGTATCTGCATGACCTGAATATGTCTTTATTACAACAATATTTCCTGAGTATTCTATTGAAATATATCCACGTAAGAAATCCTGAATATAAATCTGTTCACTTTCTCTTCTGTCATCTTCTCCAGGAAGAGAATATACATAGCCATTATGACCATCAGAAACTTTTCCAACCTTTAAAAGTTTAAGGTCTCTAGAAAGAGTTGCCTGTGTAACTTCATAGCCCTCTTTCTGCAAATAACCTAAAAGAGTCTCCTGGCTTTCAATTCTATAATTTTTTATGAGCTTTCTAATGCTCTTAAGTCTAGTGAGTCTTTCTTTCATCATTTCCTCTAACTTTAAGGATAATATGCATATAAAATGCATATTTATGTATTAACTATGAATAAAAATACTTTCATTGTCAAGACAGACAATTGCATTTTTATTTATTTTTAAGGCTTAAATCAATGTAACGTAAGTTTTTCCAGTCCCACCGTCTTCCGGTTGTGCAAAATGAAATTCTTTTATACCTGGATATTGAGAAAGATATTGCTGCACACCCTGCTGTAATATACCATTTCCTTTTCCATGTATTATGCTAAAAGACTTGAAATTTGTAATTGCACATAAATCTAACTGTCTTTCCAATGCTTTTATAGCATCTTCATATCTCATTCCCAACAGTCTCAATTCAAAAGCTGGCTTTCCTTTTACAGTATCACCCTCAACAGTCTCTAATACAATAGAAGGTTTTGTAACAGAAGGTCTTAATTCTCCTATAGGAACAAGTGTCATATTTTTTTCCTTTACACTCATTCTTATTCCACCAAACTGTACGCTCCAAACTCCATTCTTTTCCTTATGAACAAGAGTTCCCCGTCTTTTTGCAGCACCAACAAAAACTTCTGCACCATCTTCCCATTTAGGTTGAGGGGGTAAGTCTACTTTTATTTCTCTTGAAGATATTGGATTTTTTGTATCTTCCATAATTTCAGGACTAGGAATAAGT
>JAILNT010000357.1 GCA_024691265.1 Treponema sp.
GTACAAGTTCAAAAACTGTCTTTGTTTGTTCAGCACGAGGACCAAAATTATAAGCTTCTCCATTTTCACATTTACCTTCAGCAAGTTGCCATGCTAGGGTAAGATAACCACTTAACGGTTCAAGAACATGTTGCCAAGGACGAGTGGCTTTTGGACTTCTAATTTCAACAGTTTTTCCTTCAGAAAAAGATTTTACACAGTCAACGATTATTCTATCTTTAGCCCAATCCCCACCGCCAATAACATTGCCGGCTCTAGTAACTCCAAACTTTATGTTCGTCATATTTTTAATAAAAGAATGCCAGTAACATTTTATTACAAGCTCTGCAGCACCTTTTGATCCAGAATAAATATCTTTTCCTCCCATTCTGTCAGTTTCTCGGTAACCCCAAATCCATTCAACATTATCATAGGCTTTATCACTAGTAATAAGAATACAAGTACAATTCCACGTAATGTTTTTGATTGCCTCACATACCGCAGCAGTTCCTATAACATTAGTAGTTATAGTATCAAAGGGGTCTTTATAAGAGGTAAGAACCAATGCCTGAGCCGCTAAGTGAATCAAGAAATCAGGTTTTACCTCTTGTACATAAGAATTGAATTCATCCTTATTTCTGATATCTCCAAAATGCTGCTTAATTTTCTTATCGAGACAAATTTCTTTATACATAGAAGGTTCAGTTGGTATATTAATAGAATAACCGTAAACATCAGCTCCTAACGAAATTAGCCATGCAGAAAGCCAACTTCCTTTAAAACCTGTATTACCCGTAATTAAAACTTTTTTATTTTGATAAATATTGTTGAATGCCATTTACACTCTCCATTTATTTTTTATTAAAATGTCCCCAAATATCCCAAGGAGCTTTTTTTGATGCCCATATTTTATTTAAGTCTTCTTTATCTTTAAGCATGTCCATACAGTGCCAAAAACCATTATGTTTATAGGCATGAAGTTGTCCATCTTTAGCAATATTTTGAAGGGGAGCCTGTTCCCACATGATATCATGTGAATCATAAGGAATATAATTTAAGGCTTGATTCTCACAAACAAAGAAACCACCGTTTATCCAGGCGTCACTTGGTTTTTCCTGAAACCGAGAAATCGTTCCATCAGCAGCAATATTCAGAGCACCAAATCGACCTTCCGGCTGAACAGCAGTAAGAGTTACAAGCTTGCCTGATTTTACATGTGAATCTACAAGTTTTTCAATATTAACATCTGAAACACCATCACCATAAGTAAGCATAAATGGGTCTGTCCCAATATACTTTTTGGCCTTTGCAATACGACCTGCAGTTAAGGTATCGGGACCGGTGTATAACATGGTTACTTTCCATGGCTCAGAACGCATTTTATGAATTTGAACATCATTATCTGCCATGTCAATAGTCATATCAGAATAGCGATTATAGTAGTTTAGGAAATAATCCTTTATTACATGGCCCTTGTAGCCAGTTAGGATGACAAAATCGTTATATCCATAATAGCTATAGATTTTCATAATATGCCAGAGAATAGGATATCCACCAATTTCTACCATTGGTTTTGGGATAAGTTTAGTTTCTTCTCCAAGACGAGTTCCCATTCCACCAGCTAAAATTAATGTTTTCATTATTTGAACTCCATTCTACAACTTAAAATTATTTATACATTCTATTACAAACTCTATCTGCTCATCAGTCAAACATGGGCTCATAGGCAAACTTAATTCCTGAGCATGAATTTTTTCAGTTACAGGCAGACTCTTATTATTCCATTCTCTATAACATTCCTGCTTATGTGGTGGAATTGGATAATGAATATTTGTTCCAATTTCTTTTTCTGATAGATACTTCTGAAGTTCATCACGCTGTTCGCACAAAATTGGGAAAATATGGAATACATGCTGATTCCAATCAAAAACATTCGGAAGAACAACCTTCGGATTCTTTATACCTTCAATATATTTCTTTGCAACTGCTTTACGTAAAGCAAGATCTTCATCAAGATGTTTAAGTTTTACATCAAGTATTGCAGCCTGTATTTCATCCAAACGGCTGTTTCGTCCTGTGTACTGGAATACATATTTTCTCTGGCTTCCATAGTTTGCAAGGCTTCTAATTGTTTTTGCAAGCTCCTCATCATTTGTCGTTACAGCTCCTGCATCTCCTAATGCTCCAATATTTTTTCCAGGATAGAAACTATGTCCTGCGGCATCTCCGAGAGAACCTGTTTTTTTGCCATTAAACATACAGCCATGAGCCTGAGCATTATCTTCAACAAGCTTAAGATTATATTTTTTGCAAAGCTGTCCAATCTTATCTGTATATGCACACTGTCCGTAAAGATGAACAATACAAATTGCTTTTGTTTTTGAAGTGATTTTTTCTTCAATTAAATTATCATCAATTTGATAGGTTTTAATACTTGGTTCGACAAGAACAGGAACAAGCCCGTTTTCAGTAATGGCAAGAATTGTAGCAATATAAGTATTGGCAGGTACAATTACTTCATCACCTTTTTTCATTACTCCAAGTTCAATATATGCTCTAAAAATCCAAATGAGGGCATCCAAACCATTGGCACAGCCTACAGTGTATTTTGTGCCAATATATTTAGAATAATCAGCTTCAAACTTTTCGTTTTCTTTCCCCTGAAGATACCAGCCACTGTCTATTACTCTAATAGCTGCCTCATGGATTTCATCTTTATATTTTTCTGTTACATCTTGTAAACTTAAAAATGGTACTTGCATTTTTTTTGCTCCCTAAATATTCTGTATTATAAATTTTTGAACATCAGGATGAAATTCTTCATACATTGTATTGGAACGAACATTATTTTTTTCTTGAGGTTTTTGAATTCTAAGAGTCTTTGTATTTTTCCAAATAACATTTCTTCCACAAGTTACAATATTATTAGCAACTAGAATATCGTCCTTTATTATACCAATTCCCTTAATAATTATATCTGGACTTGAAGGGGAGAAAGACTTTATATAAATAATATCTCCGACTTTTAATGATTGCATATACTGAAATAATTCAGGAGCATCGACTTTTGACCAACCAGTTCCAACAATACTATTTGTGATAAAATCTTGACTTACATCAGAACTAAAATACGCACCAATACCATAAATAGCCATATCTTACAACCTCTCCATATAGCTGTCTATTCTAAAAAGTTACTTTTATTAAAATCATTCATTGACTTTATATTTTTCTTATTCCAATAATCTCTATTTCTAAAACCATAGCTCACAGCTTTAAAATCACAATCAGCAATTTCTGTCGCTTTATAATCAGATTCTGTATCACCAATAAAACAATCAATTTGATACTTCTGCAACACTTCAGCTTTTAGTACTGAAGTTTCTTTACAAGAATCAACAATTTCTATTTCTGTAAAATATTGCTCAACACCACAGCTTTTTATCTGATTCAAACAACCTGCTTTATTATTTCTTGCAGTAACAAGATACAAATCATTCTCTTTACTTAGTTTTTGCAAGACTTCAAGAACATCGGAATAAAGCACATCATTTTTCAAGTACTCATCTTTCTCAATCAGAGAAATCCATTCTGCATTGATTTCACGAGCTTTGTCTAAAATTATTCCATTAGCAACTAGCCAATCAATATTGTTCTTTCCATCAGATTTAAATGCAACCAAAGTTGATGTGTCTAAATCAATCTTATATTTCTTTAGAACATCAGACATTACAATTTCATGTCGCTTTCTTGAATCTAAAAGCGTTCCATCCAAGTCAAAAGCTATCCTCTTGTTTACTTTTTTCGTAACAACTTCTTCATAGTGACGAACAACATATTGCTCACAAATCTTTTTGTTTACAGTTTGTAAAATACTTGATTCATCTTTTCCAAGCATTATATTTGCAAGTGCAGAAACTTCATCCCAACCAGCCGCATACGAGAGTGCCATTCCGCCAGCAGTACGAAGATTTAAATCTGTGCAAACATACTCACCGCTACAATTCTTCATAAATTGCATATTGAACACATATGGTAGTTGTGTTCTTTTCAGCAACTTTACAGCATTCTTTTCCAGTTCCGAATTATAGAAAATTCTTGTTTTTATACAAACTCCCGATTTACTTGCAATTCTTTCTCTGCAAACCGAATATATTTTATTATTGAAATTAAAACATTCCAGTGTATATTCAGGCTCACTACAAATCTCTTGAATTATATAATTCTGTATGTTTTCAAAATCTTTTATTTCACGACCACTTGCTGTCCTAGCACCAATAGAACCAGAACCTTTTACAGGTTTTATAAAATACGTCGTTTCTTCTTCTAATTCATCCACCGAGTAATACTTAGGAACTGGAATGCCACAAGATGACAAGAAATCTGATGCTTGCTGTTTGTCTTTATAAAAGTCTAAAACCAATGGCAAGCCAAATGACTTTACATCCAACTCCTGTAAATCTTTATTATCTTGCGTGAATAAAAACTGGTCTGAATCATAAACAGGAATAACCCAGTCTATATTTTTTGTCTTACAAACATTTAGAACAAACTCATAGTATTTGCTATCAGTTGAAAACGGACTCTGAACAAAGTCATCAAGCCATTGCGAACAACCGACAAGCCATTCTTTGTTTATATCACATCCAACAATAAAAAAATCATTAGGAAATCTATTTTTAAGAATTTTCGCAATATGAATACATGCATTTGTTCCGCAGGAGAGAAGTAGCACTTTTTTCATGCAACAGTCCCCAATCCACAAAGGAAGGAAGACCTTGCAAAAACTACTTTATAACAGTACCCCCCCCCGTGATTTTCTTAACATATCCAGCAGGATTACCTTACCAGACTTCCCCTGCAGGAACGTCTTTTGTAACCACGCTTCCAGCTCCAATCATCGCGTTTTCTCCGATAGTTATTCCGCACAGTATTGTTGCATTCGCTCCGATACTTGCACCTTTTTTAATAATAGTTTTAGTTAATTTCCAATCTGGATTTTTTGAACGTGGAAATAAATCATTTGTAAATGTAGCATTAGGACCAATAAAAACATCATCTTCAACAATAACGCCGTCCCACAACTGTACACCACTTTTCACAGTAACATTATTTCCTACAGTTACATCGTTTTCAATCAGCACATTCGCGCAGATGTTGCAATTATCACCGATTTTTGCTTCTGGAAAAATAACGCAGAACTGCCAGATGTTTGTTGATTCGGGAATATTTGCTTTGCAATCAGAAAGCGGATGTATCATTTTATTAACTTCTTCTTCCTGAATATTTTTCTCTGATAAAATCTTCACCATCTTTTGTTATAGATAAAGTTTGTGTCTTCTCATCATAATTCATTAACCCATTATTTATATAAGACGTTCCATTATATCTATTGCAAATAATATTATTTACATTCTGCCAATCAAAAACATCACCAAACTTTTCTTCAATTTCAGTTGTTGATATTTTCTTTTTTTTATATAGAAAACTAAGTAACAAATCATCAAAAAAAGCATTTTCATTCATAAAGTTTACTCCTTTTCTTTCAAAGATTTCAGAAAATCATCATAATTTCTGATATATTCTTTTTCATCATAGTATTCGCTTGCCAAAACCACTAGCTTACAACCATAGGAAAAATCGTGCATCTCACGCCACATATTCTTTCCAATATATAAACCAACATCAGGTCGATTTAAAAGCACTTGTTCTCGCTTTTCGCCGTCATCAAGAATAAAGCGACAGGCTCCATCCATTGCAATGATAATCTGCTCAAGTTCTTTATGAGCATGGAACCCTCTTGCTTCGTTCGGAAGCGTATCAAACATATAGTAAATACGCTTTATTTCAAAAGGAACATTCTTCAATCCTTCCAACGAAATGAGTTTGCCACGACGATCGCCATGGACTTCCATGTCAATAAGATGATAATTCATAGATTGTTACAGATTTTTACTCAATAGATTTTGCAATATCTACACTCTCTCCATTGGCACATAAAAGATTTTTCTTCTTCAGTACCCTGCTGCATTTCTTCTTGCAGCACAGAAATTATATAGACATTGCACTTATTTATGCGTCAACCACGCCTCGTAAACAGTTACAACTGATTTCTTTATAGTATAGTACATCTAAGTTTTATGTCAATGTTCATAAAATGAATATTAAAAGAAAATTAAAAAAAACTAATCGACTAAAACCACATCTTCATATAAAAGGTCAAACTTTTTTCCATCTTCCGTCAATTCTGACTGCACGGTTATTCTCTTTTTCTTCTTGTTCACAGCCACAATTTTACCTTCAAGCCCCATAAGAGGACCTTCTACAGCCTTTATTCTTTTACCGGGAAGAAACTGCACCTTTGATATTCCCCAATATTCACCATTATGTATAAAAAGTAAAAGCTCATCTAAGGCTGTACCCCTTATTTTTACAGGATTATGATTATCATAAAGAATCCTACAAAAACCTTTTACTTTGTGTAAAAAAAGCATAAATTCGGCATCTAATTTCTCTACAGAAAAAAACGCATAACCAGGAAACAAAGCTGCATCAAAATACTTTCCCTGATTAGTACAAAGCTTTCTCTGAAAAGAATAAAATTTAGCAGAAGGAAAAAGTTCAGAAGCCTTTTTTTCTGCATCTTCCTTAAAAGCTTTTTCTTCGCCGCTCATAACCATAACACAATAATATTCCATCTATAGCTTAAACCTTCAATATCTCTAACAGATTAATACAGCCTTCTTTTGAAAGACGAGAAATAATTTCTTCATCGTTTAACTCCCCTACTATTAAAAGAGAATCTTTTACCAAAGGCTCATCTACTTTTTTTTCTATAAACCTAAAATTTTCTTTCTCACAGGCATAAACTAAAAGAAATTTTATGTAACTTTCTCCATAAAGGACAAGAGCTGTTTTTCCATCGTTTTTTGCTTTTGCAACTACATCACAAATTATTTTATTATAAGAATTGGCAAGCTCAAAAGTACGTTTTGCAAATTTTTGACTGCGTGCAGATAGTTCACTAATACCCTTTGGAGTTACTGCATAAGAAAGCTTTCTGAGGTTAACATTTGAAAGCATAATCCAGCCACGCTCTACAAAACGCTTCAACACAGCATTCATAAGACCTATGGACATACCAGCTTTTTCTGCAAGCGTTCTTTGACTTGCAAGAGGCTCTTCTTCTAAAGTTTCTGCAATACTTTGTAAAGTTTTGATATCAGTATTCATTATTTGAACATTTTAACACATAAAACAAAAGGAATACAATAAAGACAA
>JAILNT010000373.1 GCA_024691265.1 Treponema sp.
TTTTTCCATTGTAGTAATATGAAAATAACTTTAACATAAAGTATTGAGAGGAATGTATGGATAACAAATATTTTGATAATCAAAAAGATGGACTTTACCGGGATATGGAAAAAGATTTTCAAATAGAAAGAAAATCTAAACCATGCTTTATGAGTTATGCTCATTATCACCCACACTATGAACTTTTTTATGTAATAAACGGCAGTTGTAGACTTTTCGTTGAACATCAGCTTTTTTATGTAAATTCTGGTGACATGGTGCTATTGCAGCCTTCTACAATGCATAGAAGCCAGTATGAAGACGACAGCCCTATAGATAGAATAACATTAAGCTTTAAGAAAAAATATCTTGAAAACATAAAAGACATAATCGGAGCAGACTTTCTCGAAACAGACTCTTCTGCAGAAAAAATGGTATTCAAGGGAGAAGCTCAAAAAAATTTAATACACACATTAGAAGAAATGTTAAAAGAAGATAGCAAAAAAGATAAGTATTCAGAAATAAACAAAAAAAGCCTTTTCCTGAATTTATTAGTCCAGATAAAAAGAAACACAGCAAATGCAACAGAAAAAGAAAACCTTATCGATGAATCAACGGCATCTATACAAAAAGCTGCAAAATATATCTTTGATAACTATAACGAAGATGTAACACTAGAAGCTGCAAGCCACATAGCCGGCATGAGAGACACATATTTTTCCCGCAGATTTCAGGAAATAACCGGCTCAGGCTTCAAAGAATATTTAACAAATATAAGAATACAGCACAGCGAAGAAATGCTATCCACAGGAAAATTATCTATTACACAAATAGCATTAGCCTGTGGATTTACAGACGGAAATTACTTCGGAGATGTATTCAAGAAAAAGACGGGACTTTCGCCACGGGCTTTTCGTAAGAGATTCCAGAAATAACTTCATCATTTTCTTTTGAAGATTTTTCTTTTATATCTTTCCAATACTTGGTTTTATAAAACAAAAGCATGCTGAGCATACCAAAAGCAAAACTTATAGGAATTGAAGCCATAAGATAATAGCCGTTTATGAATTTGGTAATAATAATCGCAGAAGGAATACGAACTGCCCAAAGCATAAGGCTGTTTACTATAGTGGTATATTTAACATGTCCTAAGCCGTTCACAACATTCAAAATGCCGTTAAAGACTGCAAAACACCATGAAAAAGGAATAACTACATGAATGTAATGAACGGCATCTGTTAAAACCTGAGGGTCTTTTGTAAAGAACGATATAAACTGCCGGCAGAATATAAACATCAATATATCACCGGTAAGGGCAAAAGCTCCCGATAAAAGTGGGATTTGTACTCCACCCCTTTTTATTCTCCTGTAATTTCCTGCACCAAGATTTTGACCTGTGAAAGTTAAAGCTGCAGATGAAAAAGAAGAAACTGCAATACTTGAAATTCCTGACAACTTTGAAGCTACAACACAAGCAGCAATAAAAGTTGAACCTTGTGTATTTACAAGAGTCTGAACAACAGTATGACCAAAAGAATACAAACTGCTATTAAGTCCTAAAGGAAGCCCTATTGCAATTATTTTCTTGAGAATCTTCATATCACACTTTTTAGGCAATACGGGAAAATGATATTGAGGATAATGCTTTCTAATATAAACAATAGAAAATATCCATGAAAAATAAGTTGCAATCATAGTTGCAAGAGCAACGCCGAATACATTCAAATGGAAAACGGCAACAAAAAGCAAATCCAATGCAATATTTATAAAGCAGGAAAAAACAAGAAAGATAACAGAAGAAGTACTATCTCCTAAACCTCTAAGAATTCCGGCATTAGTGTTATAGCCAAGTTGACCTAAAGTACCAAGCAATACAATTCTTATGTATATTACAGCCAAATCTATAGTATCATCAGGAACCTGCATAAGCTTAAGAATCTGAGGTCCTAAAAAAACACCTAAAAAAGTTATAACTATAGCTGTAGTATAAACAAAGCTAACTGCCGCTTTAGCAAGTTTTTCAATTCCTTTATTGTCGTTTCTTCCCGTTGCCTGGGAAACTAAAATAGAAACACCGCCGCTAATGCCTAAAAATATACAAAGTAATATTTCTACAGGCTGTGCACTTGTTCCAACAGCAGCTATAGAAGTTGCACCACAATATTTTCCAATTACAAGCGTGTCTACTGTATTATATAACTGCTGGAGGATATTACCTAAACAAATAGGCAATGCAAAAAGGAAGGTCAACTTCGTGATGCTTCCTTTAGTCATGTCAAGTTTCCTGTTCATATAAATCAGTATATGAATAAATATTATGTAAATATACGGGTATTTTATGAATATTTTATTAATATTACTGATTTATTATGATAAATAACTTTTGTAAGAAGAATTATGCAAATAAGTCTGTTTTTTTAAGCCATTCACTTACAGCAGTTGCTTCTTTATCAAGAACTCTGTCATCTTCAACAAAAGCAGACATCTTTCTAACTTCATCATGAACTTTCTTTGTAAAAGGTGCAAAGTCATCATAACCGGCAAGGTCAACAGCCTGCATAGCAGCAAGAAGATGAGTTGCAAACTGTAAAAATACAAGCTCAATTTGCTCGTCAAATTTGCGGGCAGAAATTGTTCCCATAGAAACTTTATCCTGATTCAAAGCCTCTGTAGGCTGGCTCGTAAGGGAAATAGGGAAACAATAACTCATTACTTCACCACGAATAGCAGAAATAGTAATTTGAGCAGCCTTGAAACCAAGCCTTAAACCTGCTCTTGGGTGGTCTGGAGGAGTTACAGGAATAAGATTTTCTGTAAGCCCGTTAAATTTGCCATCAATAATAACTTCAGCCTGTTTATCTGAAAGGTCTGAAATATTGGCAAGAGCCGTTCTCATATAATCACAGGCAGCACAAATATGTCCGCCATAAAAATTTCCTGTATTGTAAAGACGGCCTGAATCTATATCTACTAAAGGATTATCATTTGCACTGTTCAATTCTTCTGTAATAAAATCACGGGCAATACGGAGAGTATCACGATAAACTCCATTTATCTGCGGAGCACAGCGGATAGAATATCTGTCTTGTATCTTATTCTGCTGAGCAACAAAGCCCTTTTCACCGATTTTTTCAATTTGAGTTTTCAAAAAATCCTCATAGCGGAAAACTCTCTTTGAATCTTTTATGATGTTATAAACATAGCGGGCAGAATCAATTTGTCCCTTATGATTTTTTATCTCACTTACCTTTGCAATAAAAGGAGTATCTTTCCCCCTTGTAATTTCAGAAGTTACAGCTGTAAGAAAATCTGAAATATTAGCAAGTCTTTCAGCCTTCTTCCAGGCAAGAGAAGCGACTGCCGTCATAACGGAAGTACCATTCATAATGGCAAGACCTTCTTTTGCTTCTATTGGTAGAGGAGTTATACCTTCAGCCTTAAAAGCTTCTGCGGTAGGAACGATTTTTCCCTTATAATATACATCTCGCTCCCCCATGATTGCAGCAGCAAGATAAGAAAGAGGAGTTAAATCTCCTGAAGCTCCAACAGAGCCGAGTTGAGGAATAACAGGGATAATATCCTTATTCAGCATGGTGACCATCATTTTTGCAAGCTCCGGTCTTATGGCAGAGTGTCCGCCCTTTACATTACCGTTTAAGCGGGCAAGAATTACAGCTCTACCTACTTCATGACTGAATTTTGGTCCTAAACCAATTCCATGATATGTACAAATATCTCTTTGGAGTTCTCCAGCCTTATCTACACTTATCTGATTATGACAAGAATCGCCAAAATCTGTTGTTACACCATAAGTAGGAACACCGGTTGCAATATAATCTTCAAGAAACTTTCTTGACTTTTCCAAAGTCTCCCAGAAGCTTTTATCATCTGGAAGCTTTATTTTTTCATTATTGTATGCAACATTACAAACATCTTCTATAGAAACATCATTTCCATTAATGGTTAAAACTTCATCATTAGCTTTTGCTGACATTTTATTTTCTCCAACAGTTCTTCAAGTCTTTTAATTAAAAACCATAAGGAGATTTTGTTCAACACAACACTAAGATTTTTTTTATTTAGGAAATAATTATAAAGAAAATAATTTCTCGCAGTTTGAATCGACTATAGAGGAAAGTTTACTTGCTGTAATTCCCCGCTTTGCGGCTATATATTCATAGATATAATTTATATTGTTTGGATTATTATAGGTATTCTTCAAAGGAACTGGAGCATAATAAGGAGAATCTGTTTCTATAAGAATTCTGTCTTTTGGAACGTAAGATACAGTTTCAGCCATATCTAAAGCGGCTTTTTTTCCTGAGTAAGTTACAGAACCTGAAAAGCTTATATACCAGCCTAAATCAAGAAAAAAATCTAAATCTGATTTACTGTAGGAATAGCCATGTACTACACCCTTATTCCATTTGACGGCTTTAAGAACATCAGCAGTATCCTTAAATCCCTTTCTCGAATGAAGAATCAAAGGCATATTAAGCTTTTTTGCAAGAGTCAGCTGCAAAGCAAATAAATCTCTTTCTCCTGCTACCATGTGACTATCAAAATATTCATGGTCACGACCTTCATATTCTACAGAATCCCAATCATGGTCTATACCGCAAGGACCTATAGCAACCAGGCGGGAAGCATATTCATCGTCAGAAGATTTGAAATCATTTATTGTATTTTCAAGATTTTCTACATAGTCAAAACGATTTTCTACAGAATCACTATCTCCCATGATACCTGCTGCAAAATGGATTATTTTTTCTATGCAGCGTCTATTTTCATCGTTTTCAATAGCAGAAATACAGTCTCTAATGCGGTCAACCCGTGCATAAATATCATCTGCCCTTATACCGGCATCAAGAGCAAAAGAAGGCTTTGATTTTGCCATTTCAGAAAGAATTTCTGTTCCTTCTTCAATGCCTTCATTTTCTGTAATCTGCCAAAAATTAAAAAGTGTATCCGTGTACATATCCCGTATTTTAAGCCATTTTATATGAATATTCAAATAAACTTACAAAATAACTGGATATGACTTCCCCCTTATCAACTCCCCTTAGAGGGGAATTGATAAGAAAGGTTAATACAATTAAAAGATGTCTGCTACTATTAATTCAGGAGTAAGATGATTTTCTTTTAGTACTTCTTTTGCATTGTAACGGTCAATGAATTCTTTTTTAAGTCCGTAGTTATAAACTTTCATATCGCTTGGACCATAGAATCTTGCAATCTTTTCACCGAAGCCACCATTTAAGATACTATCTTCAAGAGTGACAACAGTTTTATGATTTTTCTTTAAGTTCTCTAAAAGCTTTTCATCAATACCAGTAATATAACGAGGATTAATAAGGGTAGCTTTTTTTCCAGACTTTGCTTCAATAGCTTTTGCAACTTCTTCTCCCAGCTGATAGAAATCTCCGAGAGCTAAAATTGCAACATCGCTTCCTTCTTCTGTTACTTCATATCTGTTAAGTTCTGAATAATCCTTTTGAACTTCTTTTGCTGTGTGATGAACACCATTACAAGGAATACGAACTGCAACCGGATATTTATCCTGTTCAATAGACCAGTCAAGCATGGCAAAATATTCTTCTGCATTTGTTGGTGCTAAATATACAAGATTAGGTATATTAGAAAGCATTGCTATGTCATATATTCCAAGATGAGTAACATCATTCATACCAAATATACTGGCTGTGTTAACAAGTAAAGTTGCCGGGTTTGAATTTATACATAAATCCTGTGCAACCTGGTCATAAGTTCTCTGCATGAAAGAAGAATGTGTTGCAAAAACAGGTTTTCCGCCATTCTTTGCAATTCCTGAACTCATGGCAACTCCCTGTTCTTCTGCAATACCTACATCAATAAACTGACTACCGGCTTCCTTTCTTTTTTCTGCTGTAAAGCCAATGTTTGTAGGAGCACCAGCAACAACAGTACAAACTTTCTTGTCTTCTTTCATCTTTTTGAGTAAGAAATCACTTGTCAGTGTACTGTAGTTTTCTTTATTAGAAGAAGATACCTTCCACTTTCCTGTCTTTTCATCAAAAGGCATACACCAGTGCCAGTTCTCTTTATTCTGTTCAGCAAAGCTATAGCCTTTTCCTTTCAATGTCTTTATATGAACAGCGATTGGGTGGTCAATGTCTTTTACTTTCCTGAAAAGTTCAACCAGTTTTTCAACATTGTTTCCTTCATCAAGATAAACATAATCAAGTCCGAAAGACTTGAAGATATTATTTGAACATTGTCCGTTAGATTCTCTAAGCTCTTTCAGATTCTTATAAAGTCCACCATGATTTTCAGCAATAGACATTTCATTATCATTTATAAGGAGTATGAAATTTGTCTTTTGCTCGCCTACAAAATCAATGGCTTCTAAAGCTTCTCCACCGCTAAGGCTTCCGTCTCCAATGATTGCAATTATATTTCCTTTTTCGCCTTTCAAATCTCTGGCTTTTGCCAAACCTGAAGCAAGACTAACTGATGTAGAAGTGTGTCCTACATTGAAAAAATCATGTTCGCTTTCTTCTGGATTTGTATAACCTGAAACTTTATTGAAGTGTTCTTCATAAAGATAAGCATCTTTACGACCTGTAAGCATTTTATGAGAATAGCTTTGATGGCTTACGTCAAATACAAATTTATCTTTTGGAGAATCGAATACATAATGTAAAGCGATTGTTGCTTCTACAATAGCAAAGTTTGGTCCAAAATGGCCTCCATGCTTTGAAAGCCTGTTCATAAGAGCTTTTCTCATTTCCTCTGCTAAAGGAGTTAATTCTTCGATAGAAAGCTTCTTTACATCTTTAGGGGAATTAATATTCTCAAGTAACATGATATCTCCTTAATATCTTTTTAGTAACATGTTGTCACTAAACTGGAATGTAATAAACTTTATGTATCTTGTCAATATCTTTTTTTTTTATTAATATAAAAATATGGCTGAATACATTCGTGCTAGGACACAAGACCAGAAAGAAGAAAGGATGAATGAAATCAAAAAGATTACTGATGAACTTTTCAAAACTCATCCTTATCATGAAATAACCTTATCTACTATCGCAGAAAAATTAAGCTGGTCGAGAGCAAATCTATATAAATATGCCACAACCAAAGAAGAAATTTTTCTTGAAATTGTTGCTGACAATATGTGTGAATATTTTACAGCCCTTATTGCCTCTTTTCCAGAAAATAATCATTTTTGTCCGGAAACTGTAGCAGAATTATGGTCTGCTATTATAAATGCTCATCAGGATTATTTTAGATATAGTGCATATCTTCTTACTATCATAGAAAGAAATGTTAGTTTCGAGCGACTTAAAGCCTTTAAGAAAAAGTACTATGATTTTGCTGCTATATTTTTATCCAGGCTAGAAGAAACTCTTAATATAACAAAAGAAAAAGCTGAAGCCTTGAATAGTAAAATATTAACTTATGCTTCAAGCTATACAACAAGCTGTATTAACAATCCTCTTATTGTACAGGCCTTGAAAGAACTTGATATAAAAATTCTTCCTAGGGATTTCTATAGAGATATTAAAGATTTTGTTCTTATGAATGTTTTTTGGGCAATAAAACAATAATTATTGTGAAAAAAATCTCCTTCTTAAAGATTAATTTACCCCACGACTAAAAAAAAGCATGGTAAAATACTAAAAATAAGCATACCCGATTTCTAAAAATGGGCATGACAAAAAAGAAGGAGATATACGATATGAAAAAAAGTATCGCATCAGTTATGACCGCTGCAACCCTTGCAGCTGTTATGGGTATTACCTCTTGTGGTAATAAATCTGGAAATGTAGAAACAGGTAAAACAGGCAGACCTCGTGTTACATTCATGCTGGTAGACTATGAGGGAAGTCCTCTTACAGGTGAACACGCAAAAGAAGTTGTTGATAAAATGACTGAATACACTAATACAGATGTAGAGTTCACTTTTGTTGCAAACGACAGCTATAATGAAAAGATGGGTCTTGCTCTTGCCTCTCCAGATGATATGCCAATGGTTATGAATGTTGGTAGCATAAAGCTTGGTATTGTTGACGCTGCAAACGCGGGTGCTTTCTGGGACTTGAACGATTTTATCTGGGACAGTGAGAAATTCCCAAATCTTTCAAAGGCAAATAAAGAAGTTTGTAAGAGTCTTACAATCGGCGGCAAGCTTATCGGTATTTATAAGGCCCGTGACATTGGTCGCTATGGTATGGGTTACCGCAAGGACTGGGCTGAAAAGCTTGGACTTAGCGAGCCAAAGACAATTGAAGATGTATACAACATGATGTATGCATTTACATACAAAGACCCTGATGGAAACGGACTCCAGGATACATACGGTCTTGCAATGTGTAAATACACAGGTCCTTTTGACATTATTCAGGCCTGGTTCGGAGCTGGCAACGGATGGACAGAACAGAACGGTCGCCTTATTCCTATCCACCAGACAAAGGAATACAAAGAGGCTCTCGACTGGATGAAGAAGATGTATGAAGACGGTCTCATCGCTCCAGACTGGGCTGTTCGTGATACAGCAACTTGGGCAGACCAGGTAAAGAAAGGCGAAGCTGGTATGTTCATTGACGTTATGGACGGAAGCCGCCGTATTTGGGATTATTTTGTAAACAACAATGTTCCTTCTGTTGTAGATGCTTCAAAGCCTGCTGAAATGGCTCTTGTAGGACCAATCAACGGAAAAACACTTGCAACTTCTGGCTATAATGGCTTCCTTGTTGTTACAAAAGCTGCAAAAACTAAAGCTCAGGTTGAAGCTTGTTTACACTACATCGACAAGATGTGTGACAATGACATGCTTTTACTTGCTTCTTACGGTTTAAAAGATATCAACTATGAAATTGATGCAGACGGCTATCTTGTTGATACAGATGCAAAAGACCCAAGTGCAGCAAAGGCTTATTCAGCTTTGAACCAGACACAGTGCTTTATTCCATCAAAGAATACAAAGCCTTCTCCAAAGCAGACAGACCGCAAGATGAAAGAGCTTGAAGTTATCAGAAACAATGAACAGTATGCTGTTTTCAATCCTGCTATTTCTTATCTTGCAAATTCTGAAGCTTATGCAACACAGGGAGCAATTCTTGACCAGCTTCTTTCAGATGCCCGCACACAGTACATTTGTGGACAGATTGATGAGAAGGGTTTACAGAGTGCCTTTGACAAGTGGAACAAGCAAGGCGGTGAAGCTGTTATAAACGAAGTAAACAAGCAGCATCAAGAAAACATGAAGAAATAAGTTTTCTATCTTAAGAATATAATTTTCTAAGTAAATCTTTTATTCCCCAAAGTTCAGCCCTAAAAAGCCGGATTTTGGGGATTTTGTTATAATAGTGAATACAGAATATTCAGGCGAAATACCAGTTAGGCGTTTCAATTTATTCGCTCATGTTTTAGTGTTATTTTCAATTTATTCGCTCATGTTTTAGTGTTATTTTTAATTTATTCGCTCATGTTTTAGTAAAAATTATGCTATAATATAATTATGTACTTAAAACGAAAGATAGATGATTATTTAATTTCATGGAAAAAATCTGATGATAAAAAACCCCTTATTGTAAAAGGTGCACGTCAGATTGGAAAAACAAAATCAATTGAACACTTTGCTGAAAGCTATGAAAACTTTATAAACATAAATTTCGCACTTGAAACAAAATATAAAACAATCTGTGAAAACGGATTTGATGTAGAATCTATTATAAAAAACATATCCAGAATTGATACTAAAAAGAAATTCATAGCAAAAAAAACACTTATTCTTTTTGATGAAATACAAGATTATCCAGAAATTGCTACAAGCTTAAAATCCTTCTGCATAAACGGAAATTTTGATGTTATATGCAGTGGTTCAATGCTTGGAATAAATTATAACAAAATTCAAAGTAACAGCGTTGGGTATAAATCAGAATTTTCAATGCAATCTTTGGACTTTGAAGAATTTTTATGGGCAAAAGGTTATGATAACGACACTACAGAAGATTTACTTTCACATATGAAAGCAGATGAAGCATTTAATCAGACAACTATAAATGTTTTTAATGAACTTTTTCTTGATTACTGTATCTTAGGAGGAATGCCAAAAGTTATTTCTAGTTATATCCAAAAAGGAACTTTTGAGGGAAGTCTCGAACTCCAACAAGAACTAATTGAAGACTATAAAGAAGATATAAAAAAATATGTTGAAGGAATTGATAAGACTCGTATATTGAATGTCTTTAATCATATTCCCGTTCAGCTAGCAAAAGACAATAAGAAATTTCAAATCTCAAAGGTATCAAATGGAGCAAGATTCAAGGATTACTGGGGATGTATTGAATGGCTTTCAGATGCAGGAATAATAAATTTATGTTACTGTCTTCATACGCCAGATTTACCTTTGAAAGGTAATTATGAAAATGATAAATACAAGATTTATTTTCGTGATACAGGTCTTTTAATTGCTAACCTTGACGAAGAATCTCAAGATGATTTAAGAGTAAATAAAAACATGAACGTGTATAAAGGTGCTCTATACGAAAATGTAATCGCAGAAGCTCTTTGCAAACAAGGATATGGCCTTTTCTATTATAAAAAGGAAAATTCTACTCTAGAACAGGATTTCTTCGTTCGTACA
>JAILNT010000383.1 GCA_024691265.1 Treponema sp.
GGACCGGGAACAGGATTTGGAACAGTTGTTTTACCATGTGGAGCAGGAAAAACTATAGTGGGAATGACTGTAATGGATATGCTAAAAACAAGCACTCTCATAATTACAACAAACATTTCAGCTGTTCATCAATGGATAGGAGAACTTTTAGATAAAACAGATTTAAAAGAAGAAGATATTGCAGAATATACAGGAGAAAATAAAACCATAAAACCTGTAACAGTTGCAACTTATCAGATTCTTACCTGGCGACCTCAAAAAGATGGACCTTATCCTCATTTTTCTATTTTTAGACAAAGAGCATGGGGACTTATAATATATGATGAAGTACATATGCTTCCAGCTCCTGTTTTCAGAGTTGCAGCAGAACTTCAGGCGGTTAGGCGAGTAGGTCTCACAGCAACGCTCGTTCGAGAAGATGGTTGTGAAGGTCATGTTTTTTCTCTCGTAGGTCCTAAACGTTATGATGTTCCATGGAAAGAGCTTGAACGTTCTGGCTGGATTGCAAGTGCAGAATGTATTGAAATAAGAATTGATTTACCAGCTAATAAAGAAATTGAATATGCAGTTTCTGATGCAAGAAAAAAACATAGGATTGCAAGTGAAAATCCTATGAAAATAGAACTTGTTCAAAAGATAATAAATAAATTCCCTGAAGATAAAATTCTTATCATTGGTCAATATCTCAGTCAGCTTACAGAAATTGCAAAACTTCTGAAAGTACCAATTATTACAGGTAAAACAGCAAATGCTGATAGAGATGTTATTTATAGCGATTTTAGATCCGGAAAGATAAGAGTACTTGTTGTAAGTAAGGTTGCAAATTTCGCAATAGATTTACCAGATGCATCTATTGCTATTCAGATAAGCGGTACATTTGGTTCAAGACAAGAAGAAGCTCAAAGACTGGGTAGAATATTAAGACCAAAAGAAAGAACTTCAAGATTTTTTACACTGATAACAAGGAATACTGTAGAAGAAGATTTTGGTTCAAACAGACAAAAATTCCTCGCAGAACAAGGCTATGCATATAAAATAGTAAGGTACAGTGATGATATGGCTTTAGAAAGTCTTACAGAAAACGCTATTGGGTGTGACAATATATGAAAACATTAAATCCTCTTGTAAAACATATAATGGACTGGAGAGAAAGCATGACTCTTATATCTGAAGAGCATTTTTTTCAGATAGTAAGAACATATCTTGGAGAAATTGAAACACCTTACAATAAACAGGACGTCATAGAAAAACTAGGTGCTTTTTTAAGAAACGAAGAAAATCTTAAAAATATGATTCTTCTCCTTGATAATAATGATATTCAAATCTTAACAGCTTTATATGAAATACCAGAGGCTACTGATGAGAAATTGAACAGCTTCTTTGGAAGTAATAATACTGCTATAGAATACAGGTTGCAAAATCTTGAAGAAAGACTTGTAATTTATAGGCATTTAGATTCTCACAGCCAAAAGAAAATTATAAGTATAAACCCATATGTTGAAAATATATTTTCTAATATTGCAGACTTACATTCTTTAATACCTGAAACAATTTGTGTTGAAAAAATAGAAGATGAAAATCATTTTGCAAGTACATCTTTTATAGCAGCACTTTTTTCTTATATAGCAAAAAATCCAGAACTTTGTAAAACAGATTTTTCATTAAAAAAGAGAAATGCAAAAGAAATCTCTGACATATTTTCTATTGATAAAATAAAAGAAAAAGTTGAACTTCTTATAAAATCTTTCCTCAATCTTAGAATACTTAAAGAGATAAACGGAAAGTTATTTGTAGATTATGACAGGGCAAATTTATTTGCTTCTTTGCCTGAAAAATATCGTTATGCCTATATTTGTGCAGGAAGCCAAGGTCATCTTCAAAGAAAACAATTACAAGAACAGGCACAAATGTTTCTTGATGTAATCGCTAGTATAAAAGATGGTCTTTATACAAAAAAGACTTTATCAAGAATATCTTTTCTTATAAATGAAACTAATAATGCCCATAATGTTTTATCATCTAATTCTTCAACAGGAAGATTTGCTCTTCTAATGGCTCAAAATGCAGAGAAAAACGAAAATGTTTCAATATCTATTAACTTTGAAAATTTAATAGACACTGCTGCATTATTGGGTTTACTCAAAATTACAGGAAAAAATGAACAAGGAGAATACGTTTATACAAAATCTTATAGCTATAATGATTTTTCTGAGCAGGAACAAAATGAGAAAGCATTAAGCATAGATGCAAGTTTCAATGTTATGTGTCTATCAAATCTCTCTCTTTCAAATATGATAGAACTATCAAAATTTATGGATATAAAACGTTTTGATACGGCTGCATCTTTTGAAATAAATAAACAATCTGTAATGAGAGCTTTTAATGAAGGGTACACAAATAAAAGCCTAGTTAATATATTAAAAAGATTTTCCCTTTATGAACTTCCTCAAAATATAATAATATCAATAGATGAATGGTATCAAACTTTTACATCTGTAACTTTATATAAGGGTTTTATACTTCAAGTCAGTTTGGAAAAAGCTGTTCTTATAGAAAAAAATCCTATAATTGCTAATCACATAAAAAAAACAATTGCACCAGGAATTTTTTTACTTGATACAATAACAGATGAAGAAGTTAACTCTATATTAGCAAAAAGTGATTTAGATTTTGTACGAGAAGAAAGGTCAGAAACTATAAACCCTTTTGTACAATCTTATCCTATACTGCATGAAGGAAAAGCATTTATAGAAGAAGAAATAAAAGAAAACTCAAAAGCTTTTTCTAACAAAAATCGTTTAGATAAAATAGATAGTTACCAAGATTCATTAAGAAAAAAAGTTGAAAATGAAAATCTTGATAAAGAACAAAAAAGAGAAATTCTTTCTCGTATTCAAAGAAAGATTATCATAAATGATTCTCAATTAAAGAAAGAAAATATAAAGATTGAAATATTAGAAGCTAGCGGAATGGATTTTTCCGGAAAGATTCATGTCATAGAAAGTGCTATTATGGATAAATGCATGATAGAAATAGAATATGATGGAAATGTTATTGAATGTAAGCCTTTGTCTGTTGAAAAAAAGACAGGTAATGCAGAACTGCTCTTCCTCAAAAAAAATGAAAAGAAAGAAAATCTTCTAGCTATAAGTCGGATTTTGCATATAAAACGTTTGTCTCAATCTTTATTTGAAAACTAAAATTTGCGTATTTCTTAATTTGCATGATATAATTTATTAACAATTGGAGGTGCGTAATATGAAAAAAATTATTACAATAAGCCGTGAATATGGTTCTGGAGGCCGTACAATTGGTGAACTTGTAGCTAAAATACTTGGCTATAAATTTTATGATAAAGAATTAATAGATATGGCTGCAAAAGAAAGCGGTCTTTCACCAGATTTTATAGAAAAAACAGAACAAAATATTTCTTCTGGTTGGCTTTATAATTTGCTTTTAGGTGCAAGTTATGCAACAAACACAACAGGTATTGGTATAACCGGTTCTAGTTCGTCATTACCTCTTGCAGATCAGATTTTTAATACTCAAAGGGCTGTTATAAAAAAAATAGCAAAAGAAGATAATTGTGTTATAGTAGGTCGCTGTGCGGATTATATCTTAAAAAATAGCAAAGATATAGACCAGTCTTCTCTTTTCAACGTATTTATCTATGCTAATCTTGATGATAAATTGGAACGTTCTACAAAAAAGTATAATGTTCCGGAAGATAAAGCAAAAGAGCTTATCTTGCAGATAGATAAACGTAGAGCAAATCATTACAACACTTTTACAGATAAAATCTGGGGAAGAAGAGAAAATTATGATTTACTTATAAATAGCTCTGTATTTGGTATTGAAGGTTGTGCAAATGTAATTGCAAACCTTGCAAAAAATAATTAATGGGCTTAGGCCAGTTTTATGCGTACTGATTGAATACGCCTCTGAGACTGGTCTTCTATCATAAATACAACATTTTCATTTTTTAACATTTCGCCTACAGATGGCAATGCGTCAAATCTTTCTAAAAGCCAGCCACCCAAAGTATCGTATACTTCAGAATCAAGATTGAGCTTTAAAATTTCATTTACATCAGCAAGCCTTAAATCTCCAGGTACAATAAATTCATTTGGAGAAACAATTTGTATACGCTGTTCTGGAGGCATATCATTTATAATAGAATCTCCTGAAGCCCTTCCCATAACAGCCCTCAAAATATCGTCCATGGTAACAATTCCCTCAAAAGAACCTTGTTCATTAAGAGCAACTGCAAAACTGCTATTCTCTTTTTTAAATTTTTGAAGCAATTCTAATGCAGTAAGACTTTCTGGAACAAATAAAACAGCTTTCATATTTTCTTTTATAAAGTTATCAGATTCTTTTGCATCTTTTGGAGCAAAAATTACAGATTTATAACTTATTATAGCTATAATATGCTCCATATCATTTTCATAAACCGGTAAACGAGAATAGCCTGTAGTTGAAAATTGTTTTACAAGTTCTTCATAGGAGGAATTTACTTCTATCCCCCTTACAAGAGAGCGATGACGGAGAATATCATGTACATGTAAATCTGAAAAAGCAAATATTTTATAAAGCATTGTCCTTTCATTTTGCTCTAAGGTACCTTCATTAGAACCTACATCTATCAAGGTTTTTAATTCATCTTCCGTTATAATCTGCTGCTTATCTGGAAAAATATTTCCAATCACTTTTGAAATGGCTACAGCAATCATTGTGAAAAACCATACAAAAGGGAAAAGTATCTTTTGCAAAAAAATCAAAGGTCCGGCTTCAAATTTTGCAACTTGAACGGTTTTTGCTCCGGCAATAGTTTTAGGCACTATTTCACCAAAAATAATAAGTATAAACGACATGATGAAAGTTGCATAACTTGCTCCCTTAGTTCCAGCTACATCTGTAGCAAAAGCAGTTGCAAGAGAAGAAGCTAAAGTTGTAACGAAATTTATACCTATTAGAACAAGTGTAAGCAGAGTATCCATGTTTTCTTTTAGATATGCAATTTTTTTTGCAGGTGTATTTTTTTTACTGGCTGGCTCACTTTTTAAAAGTTGCCTTACAGTGACTTTTTGGATAGAAAGGAAAGCTGTTTCAGAAGAAGCAAAAAAACTAACAACCATTACAAGAAATATAATTTCAAGAACAGGACATATATATGATAGCAATATATTCATTTTATTTCTCCAGCCGTATTTTCGATTCTAATTTTAGCAATCCTCAAACCGTCCATTGCAATAACCGTAAATAAATATCCATCACTTGTAATATGTTCACCAACAATAGGAATATGTTCTAGCTTTTCACAAATAAAACCTGATATTGTTTCACTGTCTTTTGAAACAAGAGGAATATGAAGCTTGTCCTGCAAATCCATAAGACGTTCTGCACCATCTATAACTATAGAAGAACTATCTTCATTATCCTTTCTCTTTTTTTCTGTGTTTCCATCAATTTCTACATCACCAAATATTTCATAAGCGATATCTTCGTTTGTAAGAATACCATCTGTTCCACTGTATTCATCTATGACAATAGCCATGCTCTGGTGATTTTCTCTAAGCATTTGCTGTATAGAAGTCATTTTTTTTGTACCTATGATAAAAAGAGGTGGTCTCATTATATCTTTTACACTAAAATTCTTTCTATCTTCATCAGAGGTACAAAAAAGCATATCTTTTACATAAAGAACGCCAACAACATCATCTATATCTTTTCTATAAACAGGAAATCTTGCATAAAGAGTTTTCTGAGATAAAGCAACAACGCTATCAAAATCAATATCAAGAGGAACAGCAACTATATCACGGCGAGGAATCATAATATCAACAGCAGCAAGGTCATTAAATTTAAAGACTCTATTCATCATTTTCTTTTCGCCATCGCCAACAATACCTTCTTCACTGCCAACATCTATAAAAGTTTTTATTTCATCTTCTGTAAATGAAACATTTTCTTTTTGTGTGTTCATATGAAAAAGACGTAAAAAAAAGCGGGAAATAGCGGTAAACACTGCTACAAAAGGTTTCATTATTATAACTAAAAAAGTTATGATACCGCTTACTGCAAAGGCAAAACTTTCAGGGTATCTTGTAGTTATACATTTAGGGGTAATTTCTCCAAATATGAGAAGAAGAAGTGTAACTATGAAAGTTGCAATACCAACTCCGGCTTTACCGAATATTTTCAAAGCAATCATAGTAATAATTACTGAAAGTCCAATATTAGCAAGTTCATTTGCTACAAGAAGAGTATTAACAAGCCTTTCTTTATCTTCAAGCAATCGAGCAGTACGAATAGCCCGTTTATCTCCTTTTTCCCTTAAAAATCTTACCCTCAATTTGTTAGAAGCAAGAAAAGCACTTTCAGAAGCTGAAAAAAGAGAAGAAAGCACTATCAAAACGATAGCAACAACTAGTAAAACAATAATAGCCGTGGGTGAATTGTCATCCATATATATTCTGTAAAACCTACTTATAAAAAAATACTATTGTAAAAATAATATTATAAAATATCAGTATGCTTAATTTTGCTTCTGCTGCAAAGCATTATTATCTGTTTCAAAAAGTTTTTTTAATGCATCAATAGTGTATTTTATTTCACTAGCAACAGAACTATCTTTATCAATATCATAAGCAAGCTCTAGATATTTCATGATATTATCGTCATATTTATTGGAATATGCAAGAATCTGAGAAGCTGTATAATAAGCTTCCTGTATTTTAGTAGAAGAAAAATGTCCTTTTTCTATTGCTTTTATAAACTGCTCTGAAGCTTCTTTTGATTTTCCAGCCCTAAATAAAGCTCTTCCATCTATATAAGCTTCAAGAAAATCATAAGTTTCAAGTAAACCTGAACTATTATCCGTATCTATATTACCTACTTCTCTAATATAATCTATGAGTAAAGGTCTATAATCATTTTCTGTTTCAGTAACAAGTTTATCAATAGCATAAACTTTATCTAAAGCTGTAGAATCTTCTATAGTAGTTATGAGATTGTTTCTATTTTGCCTTTTTTCATCAAATGACGTTATTAAAGAAAGATATTCATCAACAGTTTTTATAGCTGGGTCATAATTTATATTGGAAATTACATAACCATCTTTTGTTAAAATTAACATTGATGGCATTGATAAAACCATATAAGATTCAAGATAAGCAATTTTTTTATTATAAGAAGCTTTTATTTCCTGTGCTTCTTTCCTTTCTTTATCACTTAGACTTTCATCATCAAGGGAAAGTGTTTTCTGATAATCACTTTCTGATATAAAAACATCAAGCAATACGAAGTTATCTAGCATTGCTTCTTCAAATTTTTTATTGTAGAAAACTTCTTTTTTAAGACTATCGCATTCACTTTCAACATCATCTGTAGAAAAAAGTAAAAAGATATCTTTTCCTTCTTTTTGTGCTTCAACTTTTGCGTCTTCTAAATCAGTTTTCCATATATTATTAGATGAAGAACAGGAAAATAAAAAAACGGCAGTCATCGCCACAAAAATAAATCTTATAACTACATCTGCCGTTTTTCTCATATATTCTCCTAATATTATTATAACTTAAATATATCAAATAGTGGGCTATTTCACCCCACTATTCTAGATTTTAATTAAAATAAGATACACCTGCTTTGAATAGATTCTGACAAGTATTTACTGGAGAAATTATGTTCTTCAATAAATCTGCACTTTCACCATTCTTACCACTACCTATAGTACGTTCACTATGTCCCATTTTACCAAGAACACGGCCATCAGGACTTATAAGACCTTCTATGGCAAATGCACTACCGTTAGGGTTATCAGGTTCGCTTACTGCAGCATTTCCATTTTCATCGACATATTGTGTAAATACCTGTCCATTTTCAAACAGTTGTTTTGCAAGGCTTTCATCAACAATGATACGACCTTCACCATGACTTACAGGTATGTAGTGTATTTTAGTATCTTCTACAATACTTGGGTCTAAAGCCCATGGAGTTTTTGCACTTACAATACGAGTTCTTACAACACGGCTAATATGACGTCCAATGCGATTAAATGTCAATGTTGGCATTTCTGCTGAAGGCTCTTTTATTTCACCATAAGGTACAAGTCCTGTTTTTATAAGGGCCTGGAAACCATTACAGATACCAAGAATAAGTCCGTCCCTATTCTTTATAAGCTCCATAACAGAAGATGCTATAAGAGGTGCACGCAAAACATTAGCAATAAACTTTCCGCTTCCGTCTGGTTCGTCTCCAGCACTAAAGCCTCCTGCCAATGCTAATATCTGACTTGAATCAATTGCAGTCTTTAAAGCTTCAAGAGATTCTGTCAAATCTTCCGGTGTTCTATTTCTAAGAACAAGAATCTTTGTTTCTGCACCTGCAAGATTGAAAGCACGAGCCATGTCGTATTCACAATTTGTACCTGGGAATACAGGAATTATTACCTTAGGCTTTGCATTTCCTGTCTTATATTCAAATTTGCCAGCTGTTAAAGAAGAATGAACTTTTGTTGCCCATTCAGGGAATTTAGGTAAATCTTCTGCACCAGAAACTTCAGGGAATACTTTAGAAAGCTTTTCAGACCATACTTTTTCAAGTTCATCTATTTTCATAGATATTTCTGGGAGATGATTCAAGCCTTTTGTAGCAATTGTAATGTCATCGGTATTCTGTGTATATCCAATTCTTATAGCAGTTCCGTTTACAATTCCACTCTGAGCTTCAAGGGCAAAACCTGCTTCTACTTCAACAAGAATTGAACCGTAAAGAGGTGTAAATAAATCACTTACTGTATCATTTACATTACGATGGAATCCCTGTGATGTGCAGCTAGTAGGAATAGCATTAATTTCTGCACCAATCTTATTACCAAAAGACATCTTAGAAATAGCTTCTGCTATACCACCTGCTCCAACAGGATACATGGCAGAGATTTTGCCAGATTTATTCAATTCATAAAGAGCTTCACTATTCTTTTTGAATGTCTCATACTCTGGTACAAGATTTTCTGTATAAGGAGTTTGAACGATATAAATCCAGTCACCACCCTTTTTGAATGAACCTGATGTGATGTTCTGAACTTCATCATGGGTTACAGCAAAAGAAACAAGTGTATGTGGTACATTAAGGTCTTCAAATGTTCCGCTCATACTGTCTTTTCCACCGATACTTGCAGTTCCGAATGCTCTTTGTGCATCAAGAGAACCAAGTAAGGCTGCAGCAGGATAACCCCATGTTTTATCATTTACAGCACGACCAAAGAATTCCTGGAAAGAAAGACGGCTTGTATCTGCTTTTCCTCCCATAGCTGTAATTTTTGCAAGTGAAGAAAGAACTGCAACCTGTGCACCATGCCATGGAGACCACTGAGAAACTCTTGGGTCAAAACCATAAGACATTAAACTAACTGTTGATGTTTCCCTTGGAGAAATAACAGGAACCTTTGCAACCATACCAGCTTCTGGTGTTCCCTGATATTTTCCACCATATGGGAAAAGAACTGTAGAAGAACCAATAGAGCCGTCAAATCTTTCGCCAAGTCCCCTTTGAGAACAACAAGCTAAATCATTCAAATCAGCTTTCCATGCCTTTTTTACAAGTTCAACATCAGGCTGTACTGTAACAGCTTTTCCAGAGCCAGAACTCTGACTTGCAAATTCTCCCAATACCTTTGAAACACTTTCTAGTGGATTTACTAATGGAGATTTACAAGGTTCTTCTGGACTTTCAATTTTTGCCTTTGCTTCATGAGGAGCACCTGCAGTATCAAGGAAAGTACGGTCAATATCTACTATAACCTTTCCTCTCCACTTCATAACAAGTCTGTTTGTATTCGTTACTGTTGCTACAACTACTGCATTTAAGTTCTCAGCATTAGCAGCTGCAATAAATTTATCTACATCAGAAGGACGAACAACTACAGCCATACGTTCCTGGCTTTCAGAAATAGCAAGCTCAGTTCCATTAAGTCCTTCATACTTTCTTGGTACTACATCAAGATTAATATCAAGACCTGGTGCAAGTTCTCCTACTGCAACAGAAACTCCTCCTGCTCCAAAGTCATTTGAACGGCGGATAATACGACTTATTTCAGGATTACGGAATAAACGCTGAATCTTTCTTTCTTCAACGGCATTTCCTTTCTGAACTTCGGCTGCTGCTGTTGTAACAGATTTTTCAGTATGAACTTTAGAAGAGCCTGTAGCTCCTCCTATACCATCACGACCAGTTCCACCGCCTACAAGAATAACAATATCGCCATTTTCAGGTTCTTCTCTAGTTACATTTTTATATGGAGATGCTGCAACTACAGCTCCTAATTCCATACGTTTTGCAACATATCCAGGATGATAGATTTCTTCTACCTGTCCTGTTGTAAGACCTATCTGATTTCCATAAGAAGAAAATCCCTGTGCTGCTTCACGAGTAAGTTTTATTTGAGGAAGTTTTCCGTGCAAAGTTGCAGAAAGAGGAACTGTAGGGTCAGAGGCACCAGTAACACGAAGAGATTGATATACCCAGCTTCTTCCGCTTAATGGGTCACGAATAGCTCCACCTATACAAGTTGCAGCTCCTCCGAATGGTTCTATTTCTGTAGGGTGATTATGAGTTTCGTTTTTAAACTGTAAAAGCCATCTTTCTGTAGCATCAGGGCTATCTGCAGAAATTGGCTTTCCATTTTCATCAGTTGTATAATGTACATCAATAAAGATTGAGCAAGCATTGTTTTCTTCTGAAACTTCCATGTCATCAAGAAGTCCATGCTTTCTAAGATATTTACCACCTATTGTAGCCATATCCATCAATGTAAGTTTTTTATCTTTGCGGCCTGCATAAATATCAGTATGCATAGCTTTATATTCTTCCAAAGATTTTTTTATTACTTTAGCATAAGGACCATTTTCAATCTTTATATCTTTTAATTCTGTATTAAAAGTAGTATGGCGGCAATGATCTGACCAATATGTATCCAATACTCTGATTTCAGTTTCTGTAGGATTACGATTTATACTCTTAAAGTAATCCTGAAGCCACTTCAAATCAGCATAATCCATTGCAAGTCCCATCTTTGAAATATAAGATGTAAGCTCTGCCTTTCCATACTTATTGAAGCCCTCTACGACAGGAATGTCTCCTGGCTCCTCTGTTTTCATTTCTAAGGTTTCTGGAATCTTGTCATCTGTGAGGCGTGAATCAACCGGATTGATAAGATAATTTTCAATACGTTTCACATCATCTAATGATACTTTTCCACTTATAACAACGATTTTAGCACATCTGACTCTCGGAGTTTTATTTCCTATAGTAACAGAACCTTTTAGACCTTCACGAAGCAAAGTCAAACACTGCTCTGCACTATCTGCCCTTTGGTCATACTGTCCAGGAAGATATTCCCAAATAATGACTGTGTCAGAAGGGTTTGTATCAACTTTTTCATAATAGACAAAATCACTCTGTGGTTCGCTAAAAATACGTACCGCAGCTGCTTTTGACACTTCGTCAGACGTATTTTCTATGTCATAACGATTAAAATAACGCACACCAGTAACACTGGAAATGCCCAAAAAGCCTGTAATTTCTGAATAAATACGGTTAGCTTCATTTCTGAAGCCGTCCTTTCTTTCTATATAGATGCGAAACATGGTGCTATTATAAAAGAATGCTATTTGTTATTCAATCTAAAAACGCTAATTACAAAAAGTGGCTGGATAAAATCCAACCACTAAAATCATGATAAACCAAAACTTTTTTAATTCCTGTCAGAGTCTTTTAAAGTCAAAGTCCCCGTCAATTATTCATTTTCTCATATATGTTTCTCACCTGTATCTATATACCAATACTAATTCTTCTACTTCTTGAAATTGAAAGCTCCAAATCCTGGATATACAGCAGCCTCTCCAAGCTGTTCTTCTATACGAAGTAACTGATTGTATTTTGCTACACGTTCGCTTCTCGAAGGAGCTCCTGTTTTAATCTGACAAGTATTTAAAGCTACTGCCAAGTCTGCAATTGTTGTATCTTCAGTTTCTCCAGAGCGATGTGATGTAATAGCAGCATAACCTGCTTTATGAGCCATCTTTATAGCTTCAAGAGTTTCTGAAACAGAACCTATCTGATTAAGCTTAATGAGAATTGCATTTCCAGCTCCAAGCGAAATTCCTTTAGAAAGACGCTCTGTATTAGTTACGAAAAGATCGTCTCCAACAAGCTGAACTTTATCACCAAGTTCCTTTGTCATATACTGCCAGCCTTCCCAATCTTCTTCATCAAGACCATCTTCAATAGAATAAATAGGATATTTTTCAACAAGCTGTTTCCAATGTTCAACAAGCTCTTTCGATGTAAACTTTTTTCCACTCTTTGGCTGTACATATTCTCCTACTTTAGAACCTTTCCATTCGCTTGAAGCTGCGTCCATAGCCAGAACAAAATCCTTTCCTGGCTCATAACCGGCTTTCTTTATAGCTTCAAGAATAGTTTCTATTGTTTCTTCATCGCTAGAAAGATTTGGAGCAAAGCCACCTTCATCACCTACAGAAGTAGCCAATCCTTTTGCTTTAAGTAAAGACTGCAATGCATGGAATACTTCTGTACACCATCTAAGACCTTCTTTAAAAGAAGGAGCTCCAGCAGGCATAATCATAAATTCCTGTGTATCTACAGTATTTGTTGCATGAGCTCCACCGTTAAGGATATTCATCATAGGAACAGGCATGCGATTTCCAGAAATACCACCTAAGAAACGATACAATGGAATATCAAGAGATATAGATGCAGCTCTTGCACAAGCTATAGATACTGCAAGGATTGCATTTGCTCCAAGCTTTGATTTATCTTTTGTGCCATCAGCTTTAATCATAGCAGCATCAATTGCATAGATATCAGAGGCATTTTTGCCTTTTAATGTATCATTTATAATAGTATTTATATTTTCAACAGCTTTTGATACACCCTTTCCACCAAATTTGCTTTTATCACCATCACGAAGTTCTAGAGCTTCAAATTCTCCAGTAGAAGCTCCACTAGGAGCTGTACCTAAAGCTACGGTACCATCTGCTAACCAAACTTCTGCTTCAACAGTAGGATTTCCACGTGAATCGATGATTTCACGACCAATTACTTTCTCAATCTGTAAACAATTCATCTAAAACCTCACATTTTTGGTTAGAACAAGCTAACCGATATCAGTAGATTATCATATACAGACTATTTACTTCAAGTAGAAAATTTCGGTAAGTAAGAAAAATAAGCATTAAAAACAAAATAAAAGGATTAAACGAAGTTAATGCAGATTCTTTTACTTAAAAGGCGATTATACAATGGTAAAATACTTTCTAATAATGATATAATCGTTTTAGAAAACTGTAGATTAAATCTCTTGAGAAAATAAGAAGTTGTTGCCATTTGCAAGCCTTGCAAGTATAATGGCTTCTACATTATTTCTTTTTTTGTCATTTTGATACCCTTGTGAGGATTGCTTTTATGGAACAAACGCTGCCTAAAATGTTTAGGAAAGTAGCGGAACAACATCCAGAAATTGTTGCACAATATTATCACGGACCAGATGGAAATTTCATACCGGTCACATATAAAGATGCCTATCAGAACTCTCTTGATTTTGGAGCAGGGCTTTTAGCTCTCGGTATAAAGAGAGGGGATAGAATAGGACTTATTTCTGATAATAGAAAAGAATGGTTTCAGAGCGACATGGGACTTATGGCAATAGGTGCTATAGATGTTCCTCGTGGAAGTGACGCCATGCCAGTTGACCTTGAATATATTTTATCTTTCGTAGAATGTGATACTGTAATTGTAGAAAATGCTACACAGGTAAAAAAAATACTGGCATTAAAAGCTAAATTACCTTTAGTAAAAAGATTCATTATATTTGATTCTATTTCAGATATAGAAATAAATGCCTGTAAAAATGAAGGTATTGAAGTTTTAACTTTTTCAGAAATTCTTGAAAAAGGAAAAGAATATAGAATTGCAAATATAAATTCTATTGAAAACGAACTTGATAAAGGTAAAAGAGATGATATTGCAGGTATAATATTTACCTCTGGCACTACAGGAACACCAAAAGGTGTAATGCTAAGCCATGGAAACTTCCTTACACAGCTCGATGAACTTCCAGAACGTATCATGTTAAATGTAGGAGATAAAGCATTACTTGTTCTCCCTGTATGGCATGTTTTCGAACGTCTTTGTGAATATGTTATTGTTATCCAGGCAGGTTCTCTATGTTACTCAAAACCTGTAGCTTCTATCCTGCTTGCTGATTTCCAAAAGATAAATCCACACTTAATGCCAGCAGTACCTAGAGTATTTGAAGCAGTTTATGATGGTATCTACAGGAAAATGCGAAAAACAGGCGGAATTGTAAATGCCTTATTTAATTTCTTTGTAAATATTGCAGAACTTCATTGTAGAATTGATAGAAAACTATTTAGAAAGACAGCAAGATTTGGAAACGATTATATAACATTGTGGTGGCCAGTTCTTGTATTACCATGGCTTATACTTTATCCATTGAAACTCCTTGGAGGTCCTCTAGTGTTTAATAAGATTAGAGTCCTATTAGGAAAAAACTTCAGGGCTGGTATTTCTGGAGGCGGAGCATATCCAAAAGCTATTGATGAATTCTTCTGGGCTGTTGGTATAAATGTTGTTGAAGGCTACGGACTAACAGAAACATCTCCTGTCATAAGCGTTCGTCCAATCCCAGCACCAATATTTGGTACTGTTGGAAGTGCAATTCGCGGAGTAAATATTCGTGTTGTAGATGATAATGGAAACAGTTTGCCTCAGGGAAAAAAAGGTGTACTACAAGTACAAGGCGAAACTGTCATGAAGGGCTACTACAAACGAAATGACCTTACAGAAAAAGTTATTTCATCAGATGGCTGGCTTGATACAGGCGATATAGCTATTCTTACCGTAAACAATGAAATTAAGCTTTTAGGAAGAAAAAAAGATACTATAGTTCTACGAGGAGGAGAAAACATCGAACCTCTGCCTATAGAACAAAAGCTTCAGGAATCACGCTATATAAATACGGCTGTTGTTGTCGGCTCTTGCAATGGTGAAGATATGAGATATCTTTCAGCCCTTATTCTTCCAAATGAAGAAGATGTAAAGGCATTTGCAGAAGAAAATAATATTAGCTTTAATAGCTATGAATCTCTTCTAAAAAATGATGCCGTTCAAAAACTTTTTGAAAATGAAATTGCATCTCTTGTAGGTCCAAAAAACGGCTTCAAGATTTTTGAAAGAGTAGCAAGATTCACTTTCATTACAAAGCCATTTGAAGTTGGAAAAGAATTAAGTGCAAAACAAGAAATTATGCGTTACAGAATAAGCGAAATATATAAAACAGAAATCGCTTCTATGTATTAATAATATAAGGAAAGAGCCTGTTCATTCTATTTATATGGATAAACAGGCTCTTCTTATCTTAGCTTATAAAATTATTTCTTACCAAGCTCTATTGATTTATTATAAGCTGCCGTAGCAGCTTCTATTACAGAAGAACGGAAACCTGATTTTTCCAGTGAAATAACAGCTTCTATTGTAGTTCCGCTAGGAGAACACACAGCATCTTTCAATTCACTTATAGAACGTCCATCTTTTAAAGACATTTCTGCAGCACCTTTTAGAGTCTGAGCCGCATATATATAAGCCTGCTTTCTTGGCATTCCAAACTTCACAGCAGCATCAGCAAGAGCTTCTATAAACATAAAGCCATAAGCTGGACCTGAACCACTTATAGCAGTAACACCGTCCATAAGCTTTTCGCTAACTTCTTCAACTTTTCCGGAAGAGCTTAAAAGTCGCATTACAACATCTACATCATCTGCATTTACAGATTCAGAAGCACACAAAGCAGTCATTGCTTCTCCTACTGTAGCAGGAAGATTTGGCATTATACGGATAAAAGGATAAGGTAAAAAAGAAGAAAGAGTTTTTAGAGAAAGCCCCGCAGCCATACTTATACAAACAGTTGAAGGTTTTATACAATCTTTTATTTCTTCAAGAACTTCTTGCATAATATAAGGTTTTACTGCAAAAAATAAATAATCAGCATTCGATGCGACATCTCTGTTAGAACGAGATACATTCACTCCCAGCTTTTGAGCAAACAATTCAGATTTCTCATAATGCTTAGAAGATATAGATATTGAAGCTGGATTTATAATCTTACACATAGCAGAAATAACAGCTCCACCCATAGTACCACAACCGATACAACCAACTCTTATATCACTAAGTTCTTTCATAAAAGATATCTCCAAAATATATTTATAGATATAATAAAACCTTACTTGTTCAACTCTTTCATCAAACAGTTTTCATCAGCAAGAAATAAAGTTGCAGGAGAAGTTCCGTTGGCAAGTTTTTCAAGCTCTTTTTCATTTCCACCATTTGCCAGAAGCATGGGTATTCCATAACTTGTTGTTTTTTCAGCAGCTTGAAGCTTAGTTTCAATACCACCAGTACCAAAAGAAGAAGTCGAGCCTATTTTTATCTGTTTACGAAGTTCAGCAATATCAGTAACAGTTTCTACAAGCTTTGCATTTTTATTAGTTTTTGGATTATCTGTATAAACCCCATTAATATCACTAAATAAAATGAGCAAATCCGCACTCCACAAAATAGCAGTAAGAGCACTTAAATTATCATTATCACCAATACGTATTTCATCAAACGAAATACTATCATTCTCATTTATAATAGGAACAACACCTTCATCAACAAGAGTAAATAAAGTATTCCTCATGTTAAGAGTTCTATGGTCATTCTCAAAATCATCTTTTGTAAGAAGAAGTTGACCTATGTGAATACCAAATTCACCAAAAGCCGCCCGCCATTTATCCATAAGCTCTACTTGCCCAATAGCACAAAGAGCCTGTCTATAATGCACATCACGACGGCGAGCCCAGCCATGAATAGCAGAAACTCCACTTACCTGTGCACCAGAAGAAACGAGAACAATCTGCTTTCCCTTCTTTATTAAATCCGCACATTGAGCGGCAAAAGATTTCATAAATTCAATATTGATTGTGCCATCAGCCTTTGCAAGCGTATTACTTCCAATTTTTATAACAATTTTTCTGGCATCATTTATTGCTAAAGCTATATTCTGAAAAGTCTTTTCACTCATAATCTTACTTGACCATCTCCATCTATAAGATACTTTGTTGTTGTAAGTGCTTTAATCCCCATAGGACCTCTAGCATGAAGCCTTTGGGTACTTATCCCAAGTTCAGCACCAAAACCAAACTCTCCGCCATCAGTAAATCTTGTACTTGCATTCACATAAACACAGGCTGCATCTATCTGCTGTTGGAAAATTCTTGCATGAGCTCTGTTATTTGTAACAATACTTTCAGAATGTTTAGTATTATGTTCATTTATAAAAGTAATCGCTTCTTCAATAGAAGATACAACTTTTATTGCAACAACAAAGTCAAGGAATTCATAGCCAAAATCCTCTTTTGAAGCTTTTTGAACAAGTTCATGACCTTCTGCATTTATCAATATTTTATAGGAAGCCTCATCAGCTTTTATAGTAACTCTTCCTGCAAATTGCTTTAGTAATAAAGGAAGAAAAGCTTCTGCTTCCTTTTCATTTACAAGAATTGTTTCTATAGCATTACAGGCACCAGGACGCTGAATTTTTGCATTCTCTGCAATTTCAGCTGCCATCTTAATATCAGCATCTTCATCTACATAAAGATGACAAATACCACTTCCTGTCTCTATTACAGGAATTCTTGCATTGCTAGTAACATTCTTTATAAGCTTTGCACCACCACGAGGAAGAACAACATCAATAAGCCCTACTGCATTAAGAATTTCATCAACATCTTTATGACTATTATCCTTATCATTACATAAAGGACAAAGTTCTATAGCAGATTCAACTCCATCATCTTTGACAGAGTGCAAACCTTCCTTTATGGCATTCACAAGAGCTTTATTACTTTCATAAGCACTTGAAGAACCTCTAAGCAAAATAGAGTTACCGCTTTTATAAGCAAGACAAAAAGCATCTACTGTAACATTAGGTCTTGATTCATATATTATAGCAACAACACCAAGAGGAAATCTTACTTGTTTAATCTGTAAACCGCTAGGAGTTGTCCAGCCACTTACAACTTCACCAATAGGATCTGTCTGGTCAATTACAACCTGCATGCTGGATACAATAGAAGAAATTCTTTTATCATCTAAAAGAAGTCTTTCAACTAAAGCTTCCGACATACCTTTAGCTCTTGCCATCTCAACATCACGAGAATTAGCTTCTATTATGCTTTTACGATTTTTGTCTATGGAGGCAGCTACGGCTGAAAGAGCCTTATTTTTCTGCACAGCATTATGAAGGGCCAGAATTGCAGCCCCCTTACGCAAAGAGCCACATATACTTTCAATATCCATAAACGAAAGCCT
>JAILNT010000424.1 GCA_024691265.1 Treponema sp.
AGTGTTGCTTATGATAACAAATTTATAAGCTGTAGTCAAGCAAGAAATTAAATTCATTATACAGGAAACAAATAACAAATTTATGCACAAAAAAAAGAGCTTACATATATTTCAATGCAAACTCTTTTTCATATAGTTATAAACTATCAAATAAATTATTTTTCTATCTTATAATGACCTGTTGAAATAGTATGACCTTCATTGTAAACATCGAACCAAATTTCTTTGTTACGTGTTATATCCAATGCAGCGTAGAATTCTTCAACAGAAGTAACTTTCTTGTCATTTACAGCTGTAATAATATCACCATTCTGTAATCTCATTGCAGCAGCAGGAGTTTTCTCCATAACGTTAGAAACCATTACACCCTTAACTTTCTTATCAATATCGTACTTTTTGATAATATCATCTGTAAGAGGAATTGCAAAGAAACCTGGCCACAAATTACCATTATTAGCAGCAATTTCATCAGAACGCTCATCAATCTTAACAGTTATATCAAGTTTCTTATTATCACGCATAACTGTAAATGTAGCAGTTTCACCGGCAACAAGATTTCCAACTTCACGAATCAGCTGTTCAACAGACTTTATATCATGACCATTTAAGCCAACAATAAAGTCACCAGCCATAAGTCCACCTTTATAAGCAGGAGAACCAATAAATACATTAGCAGCAAAAGCTCCTGTTGTATTCTTAATACCTAAGCTTTCCTTATACTCTTTATTAACATCAATCAAAGAAACACCAAGCCAACCGTAAGCAACCTTACCTTTTGAAATAAACTGGTCAATAGTATTTTTGATATTATTTACAGGAATAGCAAATCCAAGGCCCTGAGAACCACCACTTTGAGAAGCAATCCAAGTGTTAATACCAATAATTTCGCCATAAATATTAACCAAAGGACCACCAGAATTACCCTGATTTATAGCAGCATCAGTCTGAATAAAATCACTTATAGAACCAATACCAGTTCCACTTCTTCCTGTTGCACTAACAATTCCCTGAGTAACAGAAGCAAAATATCCAAGAGGAGTACCCATAGCAAGACAAATATCACCAGTCTGAACTTTATCACTGTCACCAAGCTTTGCAACAGTAATATCGCTATCATCAGTTTCAAAAGAAACAAGGGCAATATCAATTCTCTTATCAGCACCAACAAGCTTACCTTCAAACTCTCTATTATCATTAAGCTTTATAGAAATTGAAGTAGCTTCACCGGCAACATGATTATTAGTCAAAACATATACAGTTTTACCATTACGGCGAACAATTACACCAGAACCGGTAGCACTCTGTTCATATTCTCTAGTTTTTCCATTTCCATCTTCATTTTCAGAACCATCAGGAGAATTAAAGAAAAAGAAAGGAAAATTTTCAAAAGGAGAAACAGGAACACTTTTCTTTTCTTTTACATCAATTTCAACAACAGCAGGCAAAACATTATCACTTACAGTTCTGAAAGTTGATTGTAAAGCTTCTGCTACACTTAATGAATTTGCTGGAACATCAGCAGGTTTCGTATCTGCAAAAGCAACATTAGCAGAACCGCCATGAGCTTTACAAGAAAATATAATAAGGCCAAAAGACAATGCAACAGCAACAGCTGTTCCAATCACATGCTTAGTCTGGATTTTCATATAAAAAAGCCTCCAAATCTATTTTCACTCTAAAAGTATAAATTTTACGTTAACGTGTTTTAAGAATTGTTCTATTCAGAACCTCTTACATAAAAGATAATAAACAAAACCTTAAGACTGTTACAAAAAAATATATTTTCTAACAATTTTTTATTTATAGCAATTTCTTAAAGAATAAAAAAGACCCTGGCACAAAAAAAATAAACTGCACCAAGGTCATTTTCTAATTAAAAGTTATATTTGAAAACTGATAAATTTTAGCAATCTTCAGGAAGTCCAAGACATTCTGTCAAAACTTCTGTATGGTCAGGGAAAACAGCAACAGTATGCTCTTCATGACAAGACCATTTTCCATCAGCGGTAACAACAGTCCAGTCACTACCAGGAGCAATATCAACATCTGCTGTTCCTAAATTAATCATAGGCTCAATAGCAAGAACCATACCTGCTTGAATTCTAGGATTAGCACCATAACCACGACCATCAGGATAAGTCAAGCAGTTAGGAATTGAAGGATCCTCGTGAACATCAAGACCTACACCATGACCACAATAATCATAAACAACACCATAGCCATGAGCATCAGCAACATCAAAAACAGCCTTAGAAATATCCTTTATTCTATTACCAGGAACACAAGCTGCAATACCGGCATTAAGACATTCTCTTGTAACCTTTACAAGCTTTTTGATTTCAGGCTTTACATTTCCAACCATTACAGTATGAGTAGAATCACTGATATAACCGTCTAAATCAATTCCAATGTCCAAAGAAACGATATCACCGTCTTTTACAATCTTCTTTTTAGAAGGAATACCGTGAATAACCTGTTCGTTTATACTTATACAGGCAGCTCCAGGAAAACTTTCTCTATACCAGGCAGGTTTTCCACCATGTTCTTTCATAAATTTGACACACAACTCATCAATATCCTTAGTAGAAATACCAGGCTTAACTTGAGGGATAACATAGCGGAACAAATCAGCCAAAAGATGACAGGATTTTCTTATACCTTTAATCTCATCTTCGTTCTTTAATCTAATCATATATAAACACTCCTTATATATCCACTTTTACATTATCTGGAATATGAAGAAGAAATCCTCATCGACTCTTCCAAACAAATATCCGCAGTTCTTCCATCTCCAATTCTTCTATATGCCTTAGACATTAAAAGTAAAAATGCTGCATCATTTTTATTACCAAAGCCCAAATCAAGAGCTCTTTCCCAGGCATCAAGGGCAAGTTCATCGCTAATTACACCATCAAGATGCTCTAAAAGTATATGACGAGTCAAATCCATTACTTCAGGGAAAAACAATTTAAAATAGCGAAAAGAATATTCCATGCGTATAATCTGTTCAAGCAAAAGAATTGCATCATAATATTCCTGACGCAAAACAAGTTCTTCAGCCAAAATAAAACCATAATCCATAAAGTCCTCACGTGTAAACCACTTCGTAAGAGAAAAATGGACAAAATTTACAGACATACGTTTAAATTCAGCAACAGCCTCATCTTCACGGTGATGCATTAAATCAAAGAAAATAAGTTTTGAACGGCTTTCTTCATCAACTCTATCTAAAAGCCATGTTCTATAATCAAAAGATTTTTTTGTAGATTGGGATTTATAAAAGCCGTGTCTTATTATAAAAGACTCATCAAAAATAGAACGCTGTTTTGCGTCTGATAATATTTCATATGCACGGCTTACAGCACGAAAAGCTTCTATATCTTTATCTGATTTACTTGTATCAGGGTGATATAGTTTAGCTTTTTGTCTGTAAGCCCTTTTTATCTCCGCTGCTGTTGCATTAGGAGAAACACCAAGTATCTTATAGCAGTCTTCCATGTTCGAGCTATAATAATATTAATAAAAATATTATTATGCAAGCTTGAAAAGCTGTTCTATCAAAGGTTCTCTTACAACAAGGACAGAACAATGAGAACTTCCGATTATCTCACTATTTGCAAGGGATATAGCATCATGTTTAATAACACCAGATGTATCAGAATGTTCTTTACCGCCAACTAATATTAAACCAGCTTTATATTCGTCTGCAGCAGCAATTATTTCTGACCATACAGCACCTTTTCTAAGCTCTGTTTCAATCTTTATAGATTTAGACTTTGCAAGGTTATCAACATAAGTAAGATATCTTTTTCCGTCTTCAGACAGATTTTTCTCATAAGAAGCACTCTCATCAGAAACAAAGAACTTACTTAACGTAAGCTGTTTTAATGTTGCAGTATCAACAACATATACAATCTTTACATGACAATGATAAAGTTTAGCCATAAGAATGGCATACATTGCAGCATGAATAGACTGCTCGGAACCATTAACAGCAACAAGGATATTCTGAAACAACGGTTTTATCATTAGAGCCTCCCCTATTTATTCTTATGATTTTTTAATGATTTTAGAACAAAGGTATTTTCTCTATCCCTTTCTTCCAAAACACTTTCAATATAAGTCTTTGTTTCCCGAGTTTGAGGAATAACCATCTTATCCAAAGCATTAACACGCCGCTGAGTTTTCTTAACTTCTCCAGCTAATCGCCATACTATGGTACGTATAGAAGCCATTTCTGTTAATAAGCTTAACAGCTTAAAAAAATCAGACATGACCTTATCACTATCGGCAAAAGTACCCATAAATGAACAAAATAATTCTTTCTTTGGCAATTCAACATCAATAGATGAAAAATTCATACCTCCGACAGTTACAAGCTTTTCCTTCATAGTGAATTTATATTCTACAGCATGGGCGATACGCTCAACACGGTCACCACCGACAGACATGAGCATATTGCGTAAAGCAGGATAAGCCGTCTGAATAGTAGCTTCAATATCGCGTTCAAGAAGTTTTACTTTCTCCACCAAACGCATAAGTTCCATTACTAGAATTTCACGCTTCTGTTCCAAAAGGTCATATCCATCAACAGAAATAGCAAGCTGCTCTTTTACCATCAATAGATTTGACTTTGTAGGTGCTATGTTGAGTTTTGCCATAATTATACCTTCTCTGATTTATTGGCAGCTTCAGTTGCCAAAGCTTTTGGAAGATACTTTTCAATCAAAGCAGGTTTAATACGATAAAGGTCTTCCTTAGGAAGCTCACTAAGCATTCTCCAACCTAAATCAAGAGTTTCTTCAATAGAACGATTTTCATATTCTCCCTGAGAGAAGAATTCATTTTCCATTCTATCACCAAAACGCAAATATTGGCGGTCTTCCTTAGAAAGTTCTTCTTCACCAATAATAGCAGCAAGATTTCTAATACTCTTAACTTTAGAATATGCTGCAAACAACTGGCTTGAAACATCTTTATGGTCTTCTCTTGTCATGCCTTCACCAATACCATCTTTCATCAAGCGGCTAAGACTTGGTAAACCACTAACAGGAGGATAAACACCTTTTTGATACAACTCTCTTCCAAGAACTATCTGACCTTCTGTAATATAACCTGTAAGGTCAGGAATAGGGTGAGAAATATCATCATTAGGCATTGTAAGAATAGGAATCTGTGTAATTGAACCGTTACTGCCTTTAATCTTTCCAGCACGCTCATAAAGCTCAGCAAGATTAGAATAAAGATATCCAGGATAACCCTTACGACCAGGAACTTCGCCTCTTGTTGTACTGATTTCACGCAAAGCTTCACAATAGTTTGTCATATCAGTCATAACAACAAGAACATGCATGCCTTTTTCATAAGCAAGATATTCAGCAGCTGTAAGAGCACAACGAGGAGTAATAACACGTTCAATAGAAGGTGCATCAGCAAGACTCAAAAACATTACAACCTTACTTAATACACCTGATTCCTCAAACGATTTTCTAAAGAATTCTGCCTGGTCATACTTAATACCCATACCAGCAAAAACCATAACGAATTGTTCATCGCTGTTTTTAATTTTTGCCTGACGAATAATTTGAGCTGCAAGACGATTATGCGGAAGACCATTTCCACTAAAAATAGGAAGTTTCTGTCCACGAATCAATGTATTCATACCATCGATTGAAGAAATACCTGTTTGAATAAAATCCCTTGGATAAACACGGGCAAAAGGATTTATAGGCATTCCGTTTACATCGATTTTCTTACTTGAAACTATAGGAGGATAATCATCAATAGGTTCGCCCAAACCATTGAAAATACGACCTAAAAGCCCTTCTCCAACTCTAAGTTCAAGAGGCTGTTCCAGAAATTCAACAGTTGTATCGTCAAGGCTTAAACCTGTAGTAGTTCCAAAAACCTGAACAATAGCCAGGTCTTCTGACAAATCTATAACTCTACCAGTACGCTTTTCACCAAAACGGTCTCTTACATAGACAGTTTCATTGTAAAAAACATTTCCAGAGCGTCTTACAACAATGATAGGGCCATCAACTGATGTAACGCCACGATATTCTACACCTTTCATATTGCAGCCACCTTACGATATGTATGTTCCAAATCTCCCATCTGCTGTTCAAGATGAGTTTTAACTTCTGCAATCATTTCAAGCTTGTCATTAGGAACTGTAGTCTTAATTCTTACAATTTCCTCACGAACAGGAAGCTGAATAATTTTAAGCAATGGAGCTCCCATCTTTATAACATCAAGAGCCTTCTCGTAAAATTCCATCATAAGGAGAAGTATTTGAATCTGCTTATCAGGAACAGAATAAACATCGATATCATCAAATGCATTCTGCTGTAAAAATCCATTCTTTATCATTTCGGCAACGGTAAGAATCAATCTTTCACTATCAGGAAGTGCATCAGGTCCAATCAAACGAACAATCTGCTGCAATCTCTGTTCTTTCTTCAAAAGATTTAATGCATCAATTCTAACTTTGGCCCATGCTGGATTTAGCTTATCCCACCAGCTTTTAACTTCTTCTGCATATTCAGAATAAGAATCAATCCAACCAATAGCAGGATAGTGACGAGCATTTGCAAGCTCTCTGTCCAAAGCCCAGAAACAACGAATAAAGCGTTTAGTATGCTGTGTAACAGGCTCTGAGAAATCTCCTCCTGGAGGTGAAACAGCACCTATAACAGAAACTGAACCTTCTTGTCCATTAAGACTTGTAACACGTCCTGCTCTTTCATAAAATTCTGCAAGACGAGTAGGAAGATAAGCTGGGAAACCTTCTTCTGCAGGCATTTCTTCCATACGACCGCTCAATTCACGCAAAGCTTCTGCCCAACGTGATGTAGAATCAGCCATAATAGCAACTGCCATTCCCATATCTCTATAATATTCTGCAAGAGTAATTCCAGAATAAAGAGAAACTTCACGGGCAGCAACAGGCATATTTGATGTATTTGCAATAAGAATAGTACGTTCCATCAAAGAACGCCCTGTTCTTGGGTCTATCAAGCTAGGAAATTCAGTAAGAACATCAGTCATTTCATTTCCACGCTCTCCACAACCTATATAAACAATCAAATCTGCATCACACCATTTTGCAATAGCGTGCTGTGTCATTGTTTTACCTGTTCCGAAACCGCCAGGAATTGCTGCTGTTCCACCTTTAGAAAGAGGGAAAAATACATCAATTACACGCTGACCGGTAACAAGAGGTGTATCAACGGTAAGCTTATGTGCAAATGGGCGAGGACGACGAACAGGCCAATACTGAGCAAGTCTGATTTCTTCATCAAGTTCAGTTTTAGCAATAACATCATCTATAGTATAATCTCCAGAGCCGAGGAAAGTTTTCAAAACTCTACCGCGAATCGTAGGAGGAATCATTATCTTATGTAAAATTGAAGAAGTTTCCTGAACAGTACCAATAACCATTCCAGGAGCAATAGGCATTCCCTCAGTTCCTGTAGCATCAAAATGCCACTTTTTCTTTGAATCCAAAGGTTCAGTTCTCTGACCTGGAGCGAGGAAAGCACCTCCATCTTCATACATTGAAGCTAAAGGACGCTGAATACCATCATATATAGTTCCAACCAAACCAGGTCCAAGTCTAAGAGATAAAGGTCTTTCATTACATTCAACCTTTTCTCCAATATGCATTCCGGTATCTTCCTCATATACCTGGATTGTAGCATTACCTGCATTTTGACGAATTATTTCACCGATAAGTTTTTTTTCACCAACATCGACAACATCATAAAGACCACAGGAATCAAGCCCTGAAGCATAAACAATAGGACCAGATATTCTTGTTATTTTTCCAACTTTCATTCAGGAAGCCTCCCGCCAAACAAAGTACTTGCAAGCTCATAGCTATAGGTGTCTTCCAATTCACTGATAAGCTGATCTAATGAGAAACGACATTTTACCATTTTATCATCGCTCTCAACTATAATGCCCTCATGAATATTTAAACCTGCACAAGCAGATTCTCCAGACTGCTCAAAAGTTATTTTAGAAACAGAACTTACATTTTTATCAAAAATATTTTGACCGAAAGCATCTTTCAATAACTTTTCTGCAGTAGCTTGTTCTATTCCATAAAAACTGACTGAAATATTCTTTCCTGAAAGAATATCTTTACTTCTATCTATAAGTTTCTTCAAAAGTGATACTCTTTTTTCATCAGAAAGAGCATTCAAATAATCATTAATAGCATCTGCTACAGAAGAGCCTTCATAAGACACAAGATAACGTTCACATTCAAGAGGAAGAGCGGCTTCAACATTTCTCTTGAAAACTGCAAGTTTTTCTTCATATGCAGCATTTTTTTCTTTTGTAGTAACAGCGATGCGCTCAGACACTGCAGCTTCAATCTTACGACCATCAGTTTCTGCATTAGACAGAATGCGTTCTGCCTTTTTGCGAGCATCGGACTGTATTTCCTTATCAAGGACATCTGTAGAACGTAGTTCTTCCATTTCTTTTCCTCAAAAATTACGGGGTACACAAGCACCCCGCCGCCTAAACCTGAATACCAATAGCTTCCCGAATAGAATCAGTCAAACTCTTTTTACCTTTTATATGACCTTCTATGCCTGGTATTTCTACAATAAGCGGATAGTCTCCACGTTTCTGCCAATCAAGTACTTCTTCTTCCAAAAGAACAGATACGCCCTCTGTAAGAATAAGTACTTTAGGTCGATCAGCTGCAACTGGAGCAGAAATCGAATTGCCGATACCGGTAATACGGTTAAAAGCATCTAAAGCTTCTTCCCTATTAACAGCAACAGTACCTCTAACTCCTACCAGCTCAAAGGCGAGCACTAACTCGCGTTCGCCAATTATGTAATATTCCAAAACAAATATGCTCTTTTACATTATTATGATAAGCAGGGCTACCAAGAATCCCCACAAACAAATACCTTCAGCAAGACCTACGAAAGGAAGAGCCTTTCCTGAAAGTTCAGCATTTTCGCTCATAGCACCCATAGCAGCGGCACCAATCTTACCAACAGCCATACCACCAGCGATACAAGCAATACCAACTGCAATAGCTGCAGCTAAATACTTTAATCCGTCAGCTGAAGCAGCGGCAGCAGCTGGAGCTGCACCCTCAGCAAATACACATGCAACTGAAGCAAAAAGAACTGTAGCAAATGCTAAAATCTTCTTTTTCATAAAAAACACCTCACTAATATCAACTATATCACATCTGCATCTTGAAAAAATGCAGCATTAAAAACTAATAATTTTTATTAAGCCTGATGATTGGTATATACAAACTTGAAAGGCTTAAATTCTTTTCCCGTTTCATTAAAGAACTTAGAAAAGAACTCATAATACTGCAATCTCAATACCTGAATGGCAACAATCATTCCTTCAAGAACAACAACTATTCCATTACCAATTATTCCAACTGCAATTTTTCCAGGTAATACAGGAACAATCTCCATAAGATTTGCAATAATTGTACCTAGAACGGCATGAGCTAAAGCAAAAGCTCCTACACGAACAAAACTTATAGAATTTGACAGATAAGTTATAACTGTTTCCAAAAGTTCAACAACAGCACCTATTACCAAAGACAACATTCCATTTTCAACAACAGGACGCTCTCCATCTATAAGACGTTCCAAAGGTTCTCCAAAGGCTGTCAATGCAAGGGCTAATCCAATAATAACCCAGTCAAAAACATTTATAGGCTGCTTAAGCAACAAAAGTTTAAGAACAGAAAATACTGTGTACCAGAAAAAGACTGCTCCACTCAAACTTGTTTTTCCAAAAAATGCCTTGCCTTTCTTTCCCATAAGGAACTGGTTACTTATATTTATGATAAGACCAATTGAGTTAATTATAAATCCGACACCTATAGTAAATGCAAAGAATAAG
>JAILNT010000022.1 GCA_024691265.1 Treponema sp.
AGAGCTTCTTTTTATAAAAGAAAATTTTAATTCAGATATCTTTCTAATGTTTTTCTAACAGCTCCTTTTGATTCTATTTCTTCAACAAACATTTTCTCTATTAGAAGACCTATACCAGCTTTATAAAGATTGCAGGAAAAAATGTTTTCATTTGAAAGTATAGAGCGTAATTGCCCTTTATAGCTTTCTATTTTGCCAAAAGTTATTCCTTTTAGCTTTTCCTGAAGCTCTTCAATCATTGGATCTTTAGAAAGCGTAAATTTATTTCCATTATCATCAATAGCAAGAAGATATCTACACCAGCCAGCTATTGCAAGTGGAATTGCATTTAATGAATTAGCAGAGCCTTCTTTTTCCATATAGCTTTTTATTGTTTCACCAAATCTTATACCAATTTTTTGAGAGGTATCACATGCAATTCTTTGTGCTGTATCTAAAAGAAATTTATTTGGAAGCCTTTCGTTAATAACTTCATTTACAAAGCTTTCTGGAGAAATGATTCCTGGATTTTCAACAACTTTCATTCCTTCTATAAGTCCAATTTGTTTCACAAGCTTTACAAGAACATCATCTTTCATTTCATCTGCAATATAAGTGTAAGATAAAAGGCAGCCGTATATAGCTAATGCTGTATGTAATGGATTAAGACAGCTTGTAACTTTCATGCGTTCTGTTTTAATTACAGTTTCTTTATTTGTTATATATACTCCAGCTTTTTCAAGAGGAGGGCGACTATTTGGAAAATTATCTTCTATTACAAGATATTCAGGAACTTCTGCGTTTACAAATGGAGCTATATAACTATTTCTTTTAGAAAGAAAGACTTGCATATTTTCTATACCAATACTTTCAAGATAGTTTCCTATTTCTTTATTTGGGCGAGGTGTTATTTTATCAATCATGGAACAAGGAAAAGACACTTGTTTATTATCAGTAAGATAAGATGCAAATTCCCTTGAAACAAAATTCTTTGAAATCCATTCACAAGCTATTTTTAATACAGCATTACGTAATTTATCCCCATTATTAGAACAGTTATCCATGCTTACAACTGCAAGCGGATAATTTCCCTGCTGAAAGCGGTGCCATAATAAAGCTGTTAACTGTCCAATTACAGATTTAGGATAAAGAGGCCCATTTACAACATCTTCTTCTATTTGTGGTAGGTATTTTTTATTGTTATCTTCTAAAGAATAAGCCTTTTCTGTAATTGTAAAACTTACAATTTGTAAAGATTTTGAAGCAAAAACCTCTTTTAACCTTTCCCATTCACTAGTATTTTCTGGAATAGCTTTAATAGTTTCTGCTACTGAAGCTATTATTTTTTTATTTATAGAACCGTCTTTTTTTACTGTTACACCCATAATTAAATTGTCATAAGGTGTATATAGTTCATCTATTACATCATGTCCTAATGTTTCTACAGCAATGATTCCCTTATCTACTAGTCCCAAATTTAAAAGTTTATCTTGAATACCTGCTATAAAAATGCGGAAAATATTTCCAGCCCCGAAATGAATCCAGCAAGGTTCTTTTTTACTGCATTTTCGCATAGCTGAAATATCATAAGTTGGAAGAGAAACTTCTGCCTTATTCCATACATCTTTGTCTTTTAATCCTTCAAGAGTAAGTTTCATAAAATATCTTTATTTCCCTTTATATATGAAATCCTAGAATAATGTGATTTTAAGTCTAAAAAATATAGTCGTGAAGCACAGAAATAATTTTTTTTAGCACTATTTTTGTGCTATACTTCTTTTCATAATGAAGAAATCTTTAGAACTTGCATTTAGACTTTTTGAAAGCCAGAATATACCGGCATTTATATTTAACTGTTCTGATAATGAATTAGAGCGTTTTGATGGAAATCTTAGAAAAGATTTTTTCCCGAAAGAAAATTATGATATGATAAAAAACTGGGTTTTAGAAAATTGTACTAAGCAGGAAAATATTTACTTACTGGAAGATTTCTTTAGACTTTGTATATTAATTGTTCCTATTGGAGAAAATAACGATTGTAAGCAAAGTTTTTTTGTTGCAGCTCCTTTCACTTTTGAAACTTTCTCAGAAGATGACGTAAAAGCTATTCTTCAAAAAGAAGGCGGGAAGGAAACTGATAGTAAATCCTTATACAGCTTTTACAAAAATATAGCATCAGCCGGGCTTTCACGTGACCGCTTTCAGTCTTTTTTATGCTCCCTTTTCCCTTGCATTTTAGCTCGTGATGATATGCATTTAATTTATCATTATTTTGCGAAAGGAGAAAGTTATCTATATTCTGAAAAGGCTTCTAATGAAAAAGCTTTTGAGCAGATAAAAGAAGTTGAAAACAGGTACATGCTTGAAAACAGTATGTTAGATGCTGTAAGTGTAGGAGATGCACAGAAAGCAATCTTTTTTTACAATAAAATTGTGCATACTGATATAAAGCCTAGAACTCCTAATGTTTTACGTAATCTAAAAAATTTTTCAATTGTTTTGAATTCTCATCTAAGAAAGATAATGGAAAAAAGTGGAGTACACCCCTTTTATGTAGATGAGCTTTCAAGGGATTTTGCAATATCTATAGAACAATGTACAAGTAATATTCAGATTTTTGATTTAGCAGTTTTAAT
>JAILNT010000006.1 GCA_024691265.1 Treponema sp.
CAAGAATGCTTGGTGCAAGTGAATTGAAAATATTTTACAGCATAACACTTCCTAAATTAACATCTGCCATAGCATCTTCCTGTATACCTGTTTTTCTATTTTGTTTTTTTAGTTTTATGATAGTAACTTTATTTGGCTCTATAGGAACTACGACTCTTGAAGTAGAACTATATCAGGCAGCATGCAGCCTTGTTGATTTTAATAAAGCTTCTTCTATAGCAATAATCGAAACTTTCATAGCAATAATGATTGTTAGCGTTTATACAATAATTGAAAAGAAAGGTGAAAAATCAACAGGAATAAAGATACATTCTCTACAGAAAGAAAATCTAAAAAAGCTCGATTTAATTTTCTTTCTCCCTATTATTATTCTAATTATATTTTTCTTTTTAGGACCTCTATTTTCTATTGCTCTTTCAGCATTTCCAGATTTTTCCTTCAAATCTGCTAAGAAAGTTTTATTTTCCAGTATTTTTCACCGGTCAATAAAAAATACTATTTTAATTTCTACAGCAACAGCAACTTTTTCTACAATAGCAGCTTTTACTTATGCAGTTTTTTTAAGGCATTCTAAGAACCAACATTCTTTTTTTAGAATTGTGCCAGTATTACCAATGGCAGTATCTTCTGTTGTAATGGGATTTGGAATGTTAGTCTTAGTTTCAAAAGGAAGCTGTATTCATCTTATAATAGCAGAAACGGCTTTAATATGGCCTTTAGCATTTCGACAGCTTTATATCCCCCTTTCAAAAATAAAACAAGAAACTATAGATGCAGCAAAAATGCTCTCCCCGTCTTCTTTAGATATATTTTTTAAGATATATTTACCTAACTGTAAAAATACAATATTTAGTGCCTTTATATTTTGTTTTGCAAGCAGTGCAGCTGACACAACTTTACCACTTGTATTATCAATACAAAAATTTGACACACTAGCTTTATATACATATAGATTAGCTTCTTCTTATAGATTTTCACAAGCAAGCTTTTGTGGTCTTATTTTGGGCATAATCTGCATGCTGCTATTTGCAATATCCAATAAATTAAAAGAGGAAAAATAGAATGTCTTATTTTGAAGCAAATAATATTTCCAAACTTTGGGACAATTTTTCCATATCACTATCCTTTGAAGCAGAACAAGCATCTATGACTTGTATTGTAGGGCCTTCTGGCTGCGGTAAATCCACAACACTAAGACTGATTGCAGGACTAGAAAAAACAAGCGAAAAAATGCTTATAAAACTTGATGACAAAGATATTACAAATGAAAAAGCCGGAAAAAGAAATATCGGACTTGTTTCTCAAAATGCAGCTTTATTTTTAAATATGAAAGTAAAAGATAATGTTGCCTATGGTCTTGCATGCAGAGGAATAAATAGAAAAGAAAGAGAAAAAGAAGCATTGAAGTATTTGGAATTATTCAATTTAGAAGGCTTTGCAGATAGATATCCTGATACACTTTCTGGGGGTGAAGCCCAAAGAGTTGCATTAGCAAGAACTTTAATAGTAAAACCTAAGCTCATACTTTTTGATGAACCTTTTAGTGCCCTTGATGCTCCTTTAAGAAAAAAACTTGCTTTAGAAATAAAGAATTTGCAAAAAGAAATTTCTTTTACAGGAATTATGGTAACTCATGATATAAATGAAGCAAAAAATATCGCTGATAAAATTATTCTTATGAGGGCTGGAAAAAAAGAATGGGAAGGAAAATCTGAAAACTTTTTTGAAAATATGATTTAGACATTATAAAATTATTTATAGAGGGCTGGTATGTTAATAATATCAAAAGAGGACTTAAAAAATAATTTTGACTATGTCATGAATCAAAATTATCTTGAAGAAATATTTATAAAGGATAACAATAAAATAAAAGTCTTATCTAACTTAGAAACATATAACAGTCTTAGAGAAAACGCAGGTAAAAAGAAAATCTCTATAGAAGAACAAGCCAATAACAGTTTTATTAATGAACAACAATTCGAGCAAAAAGAAAATCAAATTTCTAACAAGCTAAATATACTTTTTAATAGTCTTTCCTGCCAGGGCATAGACACAGAACCACTAAAAAAATGTTGTTCCATTTTATTAAATAACAAGAAAAAATCTATTGAAAATTATATAAAAAAAACTTATCTGAAAGATATTGCTATAGCCATGTCTTTTTTTAATAAAGAAGAACAAAAAATTTTCTTATTGCTAAATTTTACAGAAAATGAACATAATGAAATATTAAAATACATAGATATAGTACAAGATGAAAATGATACAGATTATACGAATCTTATTAATAGAGTTTATAAAAGTTCAAATGAATACAATGAAGATTTTATAAAAAAAATTATTGA